>JADYYF010000182.1 GCA_020853795.1 Candidatus Zixiibacteriota bacterium | reverse complement strand
TGATCCGTGCATTGTGCAGCCAATCTCATCGGCCGACAATCGGTGCGCCTTGACTTTCTCCGGAACGTCTCTGCACCTCGGTGTTCGCTGTAAACCCTTAAGACCCTGAGGAGAACATTCATGCAAGGAAACGCCCCGATCGACTCGGCTAAATCCGGGCGCGCTGCGCTCGAGCGCATCGTCGCCCGTCACTCCAAACCGAGCCGCTGGCGCAGCAATTGGCAGTTGATTAACTCGATTATCCCCTACCTGGCGCTCAACGTCGCTATGTACTTCACCCTCAGTGTCAGCTACTGGCTGACGCTCGGGCTGGCCGTCATCGCCGCCGGTTTTCTAATCCGCATCTTCATCATCTTCCACGACTGTGGTCACGGATCGTTCTTTCGCTCGAAGCGGGCCAACAATTTCTGGGGCGCCGTCGCCGGCGTGCTGACCTTTACGCCCTACTACACCTGGAAAAAACGTCATGCCGAACACCACGCCACTTCCGGCGATCTTGACCGGCGCGGCGTCGGCGATGTCTGGACGATGACCGTGAAAGAATACATCGCCGCCACGCGCGCCCAGCGAGCCTGGTACCGCTTCTACCGCCATCCGCTCGTCCTGTTCGTGCTGGGGCCGCTGCAAGTTCTCCTGATCCAGAATCGCCGCATCCTCCCCGGTTCCAATCGCAAGGATGTCATCAGTGTGATGGGCACCAATCTGTCTCTGGCAATCATTGTCGCCGCCGTCTGGTTGACAGTCGGAATCGAAGCCTATCTGCTGATACAGTTGCCGATCATCCTGATTGGACTGGCGCTCGGCATTTGGCTCTTCTATGTCCAGCACCAGTTCGAAGGAGTCTACTGGGAACGGGGCGAAAAATGGGACTTTGTCGCGGCGTCGTTGGAAGGCAGCTCCTACTACAAACTCCCGAAGATCTTCCAGTGGTTCTCCGGCAACATCGGCTTTCACCATGTTCACCACCTGAATTCGCGCGTGCCGAATTACCGACTGGAAGATTGTCATCACGACCTGACCCAGGTGCGACCGATCCCGGAAGTCGGGCTCTTTCGCAGTTTGCGCTCGTTGAAGTTCCGCCTTTGGGATGAAGATCGTCGCCAACTGATCAGCTTCCGGCAGTTTCGAAAGTTGCGTCTGCAGCCGACAACCGAGTAGCCCCGGCCTCGTTGGCTAAACTGATATCAGGCAGTGGCTCTGCACCCTACAGCCAGAGGATCATTTCCTCGTGGTCGACATACCGGCCGTCCGCAAGTTTGTAGCCATGCCGATTTATGCCGGTGGTGATGAAACCGAGTGAGGTATACAACGTGCGCGCCGCCGTCTGCGGCACCGCGACCGTCAGGGTCAGCATCTCCAAGCCTGCCATTGTTCGCGATTCGTCAATCACCTGCTGCATCAACATCCGGCTCAAACCGTGGCCGCGTCCCTCGGGTCGCACATAGACCGCCCAAATCCACGCCCGATGCCGTTCCTTCGCCGAGTCCTCGCGTCGAAACGCCACGGTCGCCACGATCCGCTCGCCGGTAAACGCCGCCAGCACAAACTTCTCCGGAAATACATCGCAGGGCGCCATCCAATCAAGCGCCTTCTCCTCCTCCATCGCCGCGCATTCCTCCGGCGTCTGTCCGAAGGCTTCCGGATGCAGGCGACACATCTCGATGCGCAGGTCTCGAAACGCCGCCGCGTCCGGCTCCCTCAATTTGCGAATGCTGTATTTCTGTCTGTCAGTTGTCACAACTTCAATGCGCGCAATTCCGCTCCCCGGTGAGTCTTCATTGAGTCTGCCAGCGCAACTGGAACTCAACCTCTTCCGCCCCGCCGCTGCGTTCATGCTCCAGACTGATCACCGCACCGGCTGGAATCGTGATCCGCTCGCCGGCGATCTGGATGCGAAACGGCTTGCCCGCCTCGATGGCATCGGCCAGCCGCCGCAATTTCTCTACGAATTTTCGCGGTGGATAGTTCTTCTCAATGTCGCGCTGACGCCTGCGCTTGGAAATTGGCATGTGTTGCATCTCCCTGAATACAGCTATTTCTCGGAGTGGTAGTGATGTTCGGTGAAACGTTTCCAACCAGACTTGTTCTTGGATTCGACGGCCCAATGGAAGCCGTCGCTTGCATCTGGCCAGTAGATCATGCGGGCGAGCCCCGCCGGCATCTGCGCCTCAAAGCCGATGGCCTCGGGGTGCACGTCCGTTACGTCGGCAAGCAGTCCGGTCGAGTTCTTGCCGTCGGAAGTGAATGACCAGAAGGCGATCCTGCCGTCGGCGTTTTCACCGATCAAGGCCAGTTCCTCATAGCCGCCCTTGCCGACACTCCAATTCGCGGCGAGTTGGATGTATTTGCCGCCGAGGATAGCCGTAAAAAGTCGCGTGCAACTGACCGGGCCCATCGGCGTCAAGGCTTTTGCGCACCAGGTACCCAATAGCGGCGTGAAGATACCGAGCTTGCCGCGACCGCGTTTCCAATGGTTAGGCGCCTTTGACATGATGCGATTCTACCTTTCTTCGATACGATTTCGGAAGCCAGTGGCTTGAACCTGCGTTGGGACGTGCATTCCCGTTGGTCAATCTACGCAGTGATCGGGAAAATGTTGGCGGCCGGTACTGTGATGTGTTCCAGCGAGCACCGGACTGCCTTCGTTCCCACACCACCAAGTCGAGCTCTTGCCGTCGCCGCGAGCAACGATTCAGTTAGGTCGCCTTAACGTACTCGGCTTCGTGCCAGTACACGGCGGCAAAGATCAGCGCCGCGACGACGAACACGATCAGAAACTCGAGCCGCCCGATGCCGAGCAACCGACGGAGCATTCCCAGCATAAATGCGGCGATGCCTGCGAAGACCAACGAATAGCCGAACACGCCTCTCCACTTTGCCGTCCAGATCAGCTCCGCGCCGCAGTGCTCGCAGCGCAGCCGCCGCGGATAGATCTTGCCCAAAAACTGCCAGTACGTCATCACCGATTTGGAACATTCGGGACACTTCATGGATAGCACTCTCCGTGTTTGATACAAATCAACCTAACCCGACCAGCCGACACTGTCAATCCGTTTCCCGGTCATGGCCAACGTGAGAAGCCCCCTTGACTTTCCGAAGCACGACCATATCATGCCACGATGAAACTCTCACAACTTCCCCGCTTTCCACTGGCGTGCCTGCCGACGCCGATCATGGAACTCAAGCGCCTGTCGGCTAAACTCGGCGGACCGAAAATCCTGATCAAGCGCGATGACCTCAATGGCCTCGCCTTTGGCGGCAACAAGACGCGCAAGCTGGAATTCCTCATCGGCGAGGCACTGGCCCACAACGCCGATACTGTGGTTACCGGCGGCGCCGCCCAGTCGAACCATTGCCGCCAAACTGCCGCGGCCGCCGCCGTCGCCGGCCTCGGCTGCCATCTCGTCCTCGGCGGCGAAGAACCGGAACTCGCCACCGGCAATCTGCTTCTCGATCAGCTTCTGGGCGCGTCCGTGCATTGGAGCGGCAGCACGCGCAAGGGCGAGAAAATACCGATCATCGCCGACCAACTGCGCGCTCAAGGCAAACGCCCCTATGTCATCCCCTACGGTGGCTCCAATGAAATCGGCGCGGTCGGCTTCGTCGAAGCGACCGCGGAATTAGCTGCACAGTCCGATGGCCGTGCGCTCGGCATCACCCACATCGTCTTTGCCTCCAGCTCCTGCGGCACCCAGGCCGGCATGGCCCTCGGTGCGCGGCTGTTCATGCCGAAAGTCGGTGTAATCGGAATTCGCATTGACAAAGATGAGACGGATCTCCCCTTCGAAGAACAATTGCCGAAGATCGCCAATGCTACGGCTGAACGCATCGGCGTCGATGAACGCTTCACCCGCGGCGACTTCCAGATTCGCGACCACTACCTCGGCGGCGGCTACGGCGTTGTCGGTGATCTGGAACGCAACGCGATCAAGCTGCTCGCCGCAACCGAGGGCATCATCCTCGATCCCGTCTATACCGGCCGCGCCATGGGTGCGCTGATTGACCTGATCCAGCGCGGCGAATTCACAAAATCCGATTGCGTCCTGTTCTGGCATACCGGTGGCACCCCCGCAGTGTTCGGCTACGCGCGGGAACTGGCCGTTTAGCAGCAAGTGCAAACGACTGCGTTATCGCCCCCCAGTTATTCGGTTCCTCACTTGCGATCTTGCGCGGGTGCGTTGATCTGCTGTCGCAACGAATCGATCTGCGCCTGCTGTGCCTTGACCGCTTCGATCAGGACGGCCACGATTCTGGAGTAGTCGATCGAGCGCGCATCAATACCGTTGTCTTCAAAGCGCACAATCTCGGGCAAAACTTCGCCGACTTCTTCTGCAACCAACCCAATTTCGCGAGGTCCGCCGTCCAGCGGCTTGTAGTTCACACCGCGCAGACGCAGGAGCTTGTCCAGCGCGCCGTCGATTGAGGTTATCTCCGTCTTCCACCGCCGCGAGCTATACGTCTCCCAGGCATTCGCCAGACCGCGCCCGCCCGCGTTGGAGGCGTTGGCAAGGGTCAGGACATTTGTCGGCGCGCCGACGCCGCGCAATCCGACATAAGCGTTGTTGCCCGGAATGTTGATGGCGTCGGTATAGGTGCCGTTGCCGTTGTAGCGGCGAATCTGCAGGTGCCCCTGGTTGCTATAGCTCAGGTAGGTCTCACCAGTGGCGCCGTATCCGAAATGGCTATTGCCGCCGTTATGGTAGAGGTTGATCGCACCCTTGTTGTCATTGGGCCCGATCGTCGGAACGCCAGAAAGCGTGACGTCGCTGTAATCCCAGCCAAGAAAAACTTCATTCACACCCACCAGAAATTGCGATGCCGCCGTCGTTGCCAGAGATCCGGAGAGCGGCGGGGGATCGTTCCAAACGAAACAGCCGTTGTGCAGCGCGCTCGCTTGTCTTCCGCCGGCAAAGGCGTTCCAACCCGCGACGACATTTCCTGTTCCCGCCAGAGCGACGCTGTTTAGTCCTGTGATTGAGTTCCCGCTTCCGCCGATGGCAACGGAATTCTCGCTGCTGACCGCATGACTCGAGCCGCCGAGGATCGCACTGCGGTCGCCGGTGACTGCATTTAGATTACCGGCCAGACTCGCGGATGCATCACCCGAAGCTTCGTTGCCGTGCCCTGCTGCGAGTGAACTCGCGCCGGAAGCGTCGCTGAGAGCTCCAATCGCGACCGAGCCGGCGATACTTCCCCCGAGCGCGCCATCAACCGTGCGTACTTTTGCAGCGTAGGGGACTGTGACGATCTGGCGACGCGGTGTCATCTCCGGATCGGAATTGATCTGGATGGAGAGGTAGAGTTCCGGCAGTTCGAGTACGCTCTCCGGGATCGGTAACGTCGCT
>JADYYF010000181.1 GCA_020853795.1 Candidatus Zixiibacteriota bacterium | reverse complement strand
CCGGTTTGTACTCGGTGAAGTGCGGCACATCCTCGAAGTTGGCGCCCTCTTGCTGGTGGCAGCTCAGGCAGGCCATGCCCTTGTGGGCGGAGTTGTGGAGTTCGTCGGCTTTGACGTAAACCGATTTACCGGCTTCCGATTCCAACGTTTCATCGCTATGGCATTCCAGGCAAGCCTGGTTCGGGTCTTCATCCTGTGCCGTCGCCACTCCAACGGGCAGCAGAAGCAGCACTGCTATCCATAGGCATCCGAGGAGGATCCAATCGCGTTGCCGTGTAGTCATCATATCAAAGTCTCCGCGATCTCCGGCATTAGCGTGGTAGTTGGTCGCGCCGCAGGCCGCCGGCGAAGATCGGCACGTTGTTTTCGATGAGGTCTTCGCAGCGGTAGGTGCGTCCCTGCGTGCTCTTGAATAAAGTCAGTCCCAGCGAGCAGTCGCAGATCATCCCGACAAAGCAGCGCGCGGTGATCTCGTTATTGCTCGCCACGATGGTGCCGTCGGCGTAGAGCCGGTCCAGTTGCTTTTGGAGGAATTTGGAGTGCCGGCCGCGGATCGCCTGGTAGACGTGGCGCGCTTTGGCATGGCCGCCGAGGGCGGAATACAGCAGCAGGCGGTAGACTTCCTGGTGCTTTTGAGCGCAACTCATGACGTGCTCGGACAGACGTCGCAGGATGACCTCGATATCGTTCTCGTGTTCCAGTTCCTGGTAGAGTTCATCGCATTGCAGCCGGCCCTCGAGCGCATCCAGGACGGCGTCGTAAATCAGTTCTTTCGAGGCAAAATAGCGGTACAGTGCCGGCTCGGTCACGCCGCAGGCGGCAGCCAGTTTCTTCGTGGTAACCTTGTCGTAGCCCTCGACGGAAAAGAGCTTGGTGGCTTCCTCAACAATTTGGTGCCGTCGATCTTCGGCTGCTAACTTCATTCCTACCTCCCGTGATCAAGGACCATCCTTGACCAATTGGGCGACTTTGTAGTTATCACTAACTAACAGGATCGGCGAAGTCAAGCGAAAAATGAGAGATTTTGTTACTTTTTTCACAATCTTGTTAGTGTTTGTGGACAAAGCGGTTGGATTTACCAAGCGCTAAGTTAGATCGAAAAGGCGAGGTAACGGATTGTACGTCCTTCAGCTAAGTGGCGTTTCTCGTAGGTTGTCTGGATCGCCAATACCGGATTTTCGATCGGATTTGCGTACAAATCGTCGATCTTCTGCAGCAATCGCAGCTGTTCTGTTTGGATCACTTCCTGTGAGAACGCGAAGAGATTTGGTTCATCGGTCTTGAGATGAATTGTGCCGCCGGGGATCAGAATCTGTCGATAAAGATTGATAAATCTGGGCGATGTAAGCCGCTTTTTGGCCTTGCCGGCGCGCAAAAACGGGTCGGGGAAGGTGATCCAGATCTCGGCAATCTCCTGCGGGCCGAAGCAGGCGGCGATCTGTTCGATCGGCAACCGTACGAAGGCGACGTTGTTCAGACTCTCATCGAGTGCAGTCCTGGCGCCGCGCCAAAGTCGCGCGCCTTTCAGGTCGACGCCGACAAAGTTGCGGTCGGGAAACATCCGTGCCAAAGCCACGGTATAGTCGCCCTTGCCGCAGGCCAGCTCGAGGGTAATCGGATTGTCATTGTGAAAATAGTCACGATGCCACACTCCGCGCAGGTGGGTTGAGAGCTGGATGACGTTGGGAAAGTTCGCCATTTCAGCGAACCGAAGGAGCTTCTTCTTGGCCATGGCAAGGCAGATTAGGGGTGAAGGGAGAAATTGTCAAGTCGCGGCAGATCAGAGCGGGTGATTCGGCGATGCGAATCACCCGCGGATTCCGCTGTGATCAGCTTGGGCCGTCAGCGCGGCAGTTGCGGCTTGACGCTCATTGGGTACTTGCCTTTGTAGGCGAAGCCGGTGCGCAAGGTGGCCTCGGCCTGAGCATGAGCGTACTCCGCGGCCATCTTCGGATTATAATCCAGGACCGGTGTTACAAAGACGCGGATGGCGAAAGTCTCAAAACCGGGCGACCATTGCCATTCCAACAGCACCTCGCCGGGTTCCGTTGAGACGTCGCGAGCACGCCAGCAAAGTGTGTCCATGTCATCGACGACGTCGATCCGCAGATCGGGCCGGGTCGAACCGGGCTGGAAGTAGCCGACATAAAAGGGGTCGGTATAGGCGTAGAGATTATAGATCGGCAGCACGTTCCATCCCGCTTGCACTTCATACATTGCCGCGTCGGCATAAACCAAATTGTTGGGCACATCGGTACCGGCCAAGTCACTGTAGATGCCGTCATAAGCGAGCAGCTGGATAAACGTATCGGCCTGGCAGAAATTGAGTGCGATCGAATCGACGAAGACGCGATCCTGGCCGTGCGGCATGTGGAAGCCCTTGATCCAGTAGTAATCGAGGGAGTCAACCTCCCAGCACTGCTCAAAGGTGGAATCATCGGAGATCAGCCAGGCGCCGCCGTTGAGGATGTAAATGTCGACCGAGTCGCGGATGACATTGTCGGCGTCCGGGGCATTGATGATGACGACCGCGCGCGAGATGCCGATTTCGTCGAGGGCATCGCGGTCGGCGGTGAGGGTGATCGTCGCGTCGCCCTCGCCCGATGCGGTTGAGAGTTCAAGCCAGCCGCCGTGGGCCGCGGAAGTGGATTTGGACAGGAAGCGATAGCCGAGGGTGAGGTCCCACGGCATCGAGCCGCCGCCGGTGTTGTCGATGGTAAACGACGCGGTGGTGCCGGTGGCGCCGAAATTGATTTTGTGCTTGTTCAGCGTCAGCACCGGCTTCTCGGCGCAGGTGGGACACTCGTCATCACTGCAGCCGGCGACGAACAGCACGGCGCCCATCAGAAACAAAGCGGCAAGCTTGCGGATCATGCATTCCTCCAAAGTGATTTCAGATCTTGGCCTTGAGTAGCGCGAATCCCGTGACAAGGGATCGCAGTGCTTCAAGGATAAGACGCCGGCGGCGGTCAAACAACCAATTTCTATGCGGAAATTTCGGTGTCGCGCTTCTGGCGCAGCCAGGCGGCGGTTTCGGTGACGAGCAGCCCTTCGTTGTCGGCGACGTGGACGTCCACCGGCGAGGCGGCGACGAGGATTTGGCCGTAGCTTTTGCGCGCCATGCGCGAGTCGGTGATAATGACGGCGCCCCAGTCGGTGGCGCTGCGAATCATGCGGCCAAGACCCTGGCGGTACTTGAGGACGGCCTGTGGCAGGGAGATCGTCATGAACGGATTCTCACCGTGCTGTTCGGCCAGTTCCTGCCGCGCCAGTTCGAGCGGATCATCCGGCACGGCGAAGGGCAGGCGGGTGATGAAGAGCAGGCGCAGCAATTCATCGGGCAGATCGATACCTTCCCAGAACGATTCGGTGCCGATGAGTATCGCGTTGCGCAGTTGCTTGAAGCGGTTGAGCAGCGTCTGCGGCAGAGTTTCGGGCGTTTGGACGAGCACATCGCCGGCGCGCGCTGGTTCGGCCAACAGCGGGCGCGCGATTTCATCCACCATGCGATAGGATGTGCACAGCACGAGGGTGGGGAGTTTGGCAGCGGAACGAAAGCGCATGATCAGATTCACCAGCCGCGGGGTGTACTCGGGCGCGGTCGGTGGCGGCAGGTAGCGCGCCAACACGAGCCGCAATTGCTCGTGCAGCGGAAACGGCGAGCGAATCTTGACGCGGTAGGGCTGATGGCCGAGTTCCTCGGTGAGGCCGAGCCGGCGGGCGATCCACTCGAAGTTGTCCTCGGAATCGAGCGTGGCCGAGGTCATCACGACGGCATCGTAACGCGCATACAGCCGCTGTGCCATGAGTTCGCCGACCTTGAGCGGCGCGATCGTGACCCAGACGTCGCCGGAGTCGAGCACGGTTGCCCACATCACATCGTTCGCGGTGCCGGATTTCGGTACGCGTTCGAGGAAAGCGATGTACTTGAGAACGGCATTGGTGGTGCGGCGCAGGAGCGTGAGCGCTTCGGCGTGATCTTCGGCATTGACGGCGGAAGCCCCCTGCTGGAATTTGATCGCAATATCGCGCACCTGCTGGAACTGGAAATGCTCGGTCAGCCAGAGGTCGCAGAGCAGGTCGTGCAGCGGATCCTCGCTCTTGATGCGGACGCGATCCTGGCCACCCGTGGCGCGCGGCTTGAGTTCGCGGCGCATCGCTTCGGCGGTGAGAATCAGGCGCGCGTGCAGGCGATTGACGAGGTTGGTGAAGCCGAGCAAGTCGCCGTCGTCGTCACCGACTGCCTGCCGCAGGATGACCATCGATTTCTCGTCGGTGAGCCGTTCGAGCGACCGGGCGAAGACCAACAACGGCAGGGATTCGGCAAAGGCGTTGATGGCCTCGTTTTCGAGGCGATGAGCTTCGTCGAAAATCGCGTAGGCGAAGCGGCCGAGGATGTCGCCGCTGCCGACGAGGTCGGAGAAGAGCAGGGCATAATTGGTGATCACCGCGCTGGAGCGGGCAGCGTTCTTGCGCGCGCGAAAGGCATAACAATCGTTGTAGAACTGGCAATCTTTGCCGAGGCAGGCGCCCTCGTCGAGAGTGATCTTGGCCAGCAGTTGTTCGCTGTCGGGTTGGTCGAAGATTTCGGTTTCGGTCAAGTCGCCCGATTCGGTGAAGTGCTCCCAGACGATCAGCGCCGCCATCAGTTCCGCGGGAATGCGCCCCATCAACTCGGCCAGGTCGGAGATGAAGATCTTGTATTTGAGCAGGCAGAGATAGTTAGCCAGGCCTTTCAACAGGCTGATGCGAAAGCCGTCGGGGATCAGCGAGCGGATTTTGCGCAGATCGGAGCGGAACAACTGCTCCTGCAGCGACTTGGTGCGCGTCACGATGACGGCGCGGGCGTCGTGCTCGTGGCAGGCGGCGATTGTCGGGAGCAGATAGCCGATCGATTTGCCGGTGCCGGTGGCGGCCTCGAGCAGCAGCGCTGTGCGCTGTTCCAGCGTCTTGAGCACGGCCTCAACGTACTTGGCTTGTCCCTTGCGCGGCTCGTAACCGTCGATGGCCTGCCGCAGCCGGTTGTCGTCGGCGAAGAGCAACAGGAGATCGTTGGCGGTCAGCGATGCGCCGCTGGTCAGATTTTCGAAACGGTCGAGGCTGATCTGGGCGGCCGGATCGATTTCATACTCGACCGGCGCGGCCGGTTTGCCCACGTGTTCCCACCAGGCTTGGTACTGCTGCGGCAGTCCGCGAAACACGGTGCGCAACGGCCGCGCGACCGCGGTCGGCAACTCGCGCGCGCGGGTGGCGATGATCTCGACGAGTCGGGCTAGTGCTGCCGGCGGCGGCGTGCCGGCGGCAATGCGAAAGGCCGCCTCGTAGTCGCGCAGTTCGGCGGCGATGATCGTGGGGAAGAAGAGACGCAGCAAGAAGCTGAGGTCGACCAGGGGCAGGCTGCCGAGGAAGCCGTCGATGCGGAGCCATTCGCGATCGGTGGTCAGCAGTTCGCGGTTGCGCAGGAGATAGCCGGAGCCGCCTTGCAGATCGAGAAAAAACTTGTCGGTGCGCGCCGTGCTGACCGGGACCTCCGGTTTCTCCGGAACGATCAGGGTATCGACGATCTGCGGCTGGCCGTCGACGAGGCGGAAGCGCTCAATCGAGAGCAGCCGGTTTGAAGCGCGCGCGGCTTTGAGATCGCACCAAAGCAGAACAGCATCATCGCGGCTGGCGGACGGCATGGGTTTAGTGGAAGCGCAGCAGGTTTGGCCGCGTCTGGTAGATGTAGGAAATGGTCACGATCCGGTCGACCCGGTCGATGTTTTCGATGCGTAAGAGGGCGTAGCAGCCGCTTTGATCGAGCGCGAGCACGACCTCATTTTCCGCGATCGGAAAAGTCGGTTGGGGCTGTGGCGGGCGCTCGATTACCTGCACTTTGGACAGCGGTTGTCGGGTGTGCAGCGGGAACAAGTTGGTGGTGCGCAGGACGTTGTCGATCCGGTTGGGCGAGGCCAGGTAGAGGCTGCCGCGAATCACTGCCAGATAGATGTCGTTGTCCAGATCGTCAGTGGGCACCGATTGGCGGCGGCGAAACGAGAAGCCGCTGTCTTTGCCTTTGTACGATTCGCGCAGTTGAAACGTCCCCTGCGGGCGGGCGACAAAGCGAATCGTATCAGTCGGGGCCGTCTCGATATCACCCGGATAGACCGTCGTGACGCAGGCACGATACTCGGTTCCCGCGCTAAGCGGCTCGACCTTGTAGGATTCCACGGCGTGGTCGGGATTGTCGTCGCCCGGATAGGGCAACGGCGAGACGGCGACCAGGCTGTCGCCGGCGGCAGCGATGTAAATATGATAGCCGGAGATGATGCGGTTCTCGGGTTGATTGGTGGTCCAGCGCAGAGTAGCGGAAAGATCGCTCAGTTCGGCGCGCAGGTCGGTCGGCGGAATCAGCGTCGTTGTCGGTGGGGATGGCTTCGGCGGCTCCGGTTTGGGTGTGGTCGCGCAAGAACCAAGCATCAGCGACAGAACGGCAACGGCATATCCAATAACCCGCTTCATTGATCAATCCCGATTACAGCGCAGTCGCCCGGTCCTTACGACAGATGGCGTTTTGGCGGGCCGACATATTCAGCATTGGTGTCGCCGAGTCGACGCATTGGTTTCTGCGTCATTTTCTCTTCGTAGGCGTGCGCCACGAGCCCGACAATGCGCGACATCATGAAGAACGCTTTGCCCAAGCGCCAGTCGAAGCCCATATCCGAGGTCACGGCGGCGATGCCGCCGTCGACATTGATGGGCAGCGGCTTGCCGCCGTCGGCGAAGACTTTTTCGATCGCCAGCGCCAGCGCGGTATGACGCCCGCTGAAATTGTGTTTCTTGGCGATGGCAAAGAGCCGTGCCGTGCGCGGGTCGGCGGTGTGCAGGCGGTGGCCGAAGCCGGGCATCCGCTGCTTGCGGGCGTTGAGATCGTTCAGCAGATCCGCCGCGAGTTTCGCCGGATCGCCGTCCTTCTTCGCCCAGTCCTGCAAGATGCGCGCCGACTGCTCGATCGCGCCGCCGTGGACATCACCGATGGCCATGATTCCGGCTGCGAC
This sequence comes from Candidatus Zixiibacteriota bacterium, assembly GCA_020853795.1. Taxonomy (NCBI): domain Bacteria; kingdom Pseudomonadati; phylum Candidatus Zixiibacteriota; species Candidatus Zixiibacteriota bacterium. The sequence goes on along the minus strand of JADYYF010000181.1, from coordinate 2,453 downwards.
AGCGGTGTTGAGGGAGTTGCCGGCCGACATCACCGTGCGCGCCGCCAGCACCGATGGCGGTGTGACGCCGTGGTCAACCGACGAAACCAAGATGGCGCGGAACATTTCGGACTCCGCCGGCGTCGGCAATTCGCCCTTGAGAACCAAGAAGATGGTGTCGCTGAAGCTGGTGCGCTCCATCAGTTCGGCGACATCGTAACCGCGCACGCAAATCGAATTCGGTGCGATTTCGCTGATGGCGGTCTGCCATTTCTCCTCGCTCACTGTCCACCTCCCGGCTGCGCCTGCTTCTCGCGTTCCGCTTCCTTTTCAACGGTGTGTTCCGGCAGGAAGGCGACCCATTGTTGGTAGAGCTGGTCGGGATTGATCTTGAGCACGTTCTTGAGCGTCGTTTCGATGTCCTCCTGGCTGCCGTAGATTTGCATAAACTTCTCGTTGCCCCATTCCCAGAGCATAAAGGCGCACAGGCTGGCGGCCTCGATCTCCCGCATCGTCGGCTTCAACTGGGTGTAACCGGCGTCGTAGACGAGCGAGTCGATCGGATGGAGGATACCGTCGACGACAAAGTTGTTGACGGCGTGGTGGTAGTTGCGGCCGGTGAAGTCAAACAGCACCGGCAGGCCCTCGCGAATGAAGGCAAAGCGCGATTGTCCCTGCGGCAGGCGGCTCATCACATACTCGGCAATCGGCCGTCCGAACGCCGGACCGTAGCCGTAGTACAGCTTGTTGTCGACCATGAACGGCTCGGTGCGCGAGGTATGCGCGGTGAAGGTCGGCATGTCGTGGTAGCAGTACATGTCGATCGGCACAGTCGGGTTGTACATCAGCATCTGCGAGATGAAGCGGTAGATCTCTTCGGCTTTGGAACGCATGGCGGGCGCGTACAAGCGCATGGTGTCAGTCGGCTCGAAATAGAAATTGACCAGTTGCCCGCGTTCGGAGCCCCAGACAAAATTCGGCGGGCGCATGCCGGTCGCGGGGTCAATGGCTTGCAGCGGTTGCGGTTTGGTTTCGGCTTCCTCCTTCTTGGAGCAGCCAACCATGACCAGCGCGCAGCCCACGATCGAGAGCATTTGGAAAAATCGCAGCATCAGTCCTCCCAAGGGTCGCTTCATAATCAGGGGATGATACCAGTTTCGAGGTGCTTTGTCAATCACAGCGCCGGCAGCCGGGGAAGCAGATTCTCGTTGTCAAACCGCACTCCAACCTGCATTTTGGAGTTCGATATTAGAACAAACGACAAACGCTGACAGGCGAGCCGGTCGATTATTCAGAGGCTTGCCGTTGAGAGTCGAGAGTTACTGCTGGGGATGACAAAGGAGCCGTGATGAACGTTCGTTTCTTGGGGAGCGTGCTGCTATTGCTGGCGACACTGATTCTCGCCGGCTGCGGCAGCGACGGTAACCCGGTGTCGCCGGGACCGGCGGCGGATGAGTACGATGCCGACGTGGCGATTGGTTGGGTGCAGTTGACGATGGATTTGGTCAAGGCTGAGCGCCTGAGCCCACCGGTGGCAGCTCGGCTCTATGGCTACACGACGGTGACGCTCTACGAAGCCGTGGTGCACGGAATGCCGGCCAATCGTTCGCTGGTGGGGCAACTCAACGACCTAAGTGAACTGCCGGAATTTGGCAACGACCGTTATCACTGGCCGACGGTGGCCAATGCCGCGGTAGCGACGATTTTGCGCAGTCTGTTGGCGAATTCGACCTCGACGACGCTGAATGCGATTTCTGCCAGAGAGGACGCCAACAATGCTGACTTCGCCGCCGAAACGGATGAGGCCACGCACACCCGCTCGGTGGAGCGCGGGAAGCTGGTCGGGCTGGCAATTTTCGGCTGGGCGCTCAACGACGGCTATCCAACGTTGAACAATTGCGCCTGGACGGCGCCCACCGGCGCCGGAATCTGGGCACCGACGCCGCCGGCGTTTGCCTCCGCGCTGCAGCCCTGCTGGGGCAATCTGCGGCCATTCGTGCTCAGCAACGGCGCGCAGTGCTTGCCGGGACCGCCGCCACAGTATTCCGAGGCGATCGGATCGACGTTCTATAGTGAGATGATCGAGGTCTACAACACGACCAAGATCCTAACGGCAGAGCAACAGGCTGTCGCTAATTTCTGGGCGGACAATCCTGGCGCCACGATGACGCCGCCGGGGCACTCGCTGTCAATTGCCGGACAGGTGCTGGAGCAGGAAGGTGCCAATCTCGGACAGGCGGCGGAATGCTATGCCAGAGTCGGGATGGCGGTGGCGGATGCTTTCATTGCCTGCTGGTACACGAAATATGAGTATCTGTTGCTGCGACCGATCACCTGTATCCGCGAGCTGATGGATGACGAATGGACGTCGCCGATCGCGACGCCGCCGTTCCCGGAATATACCTCGGGCCACTCGGTGCAATCGGGTGCCGTCGCCGAGGTGTTGACGGCGATGTTCGGCGACGACTACGCCT
>JADYYF010000180.1 GCA_020853795.1 Candidatus Zixiibacteriota bacterium | reverse complement strand
TCAAGTTGCCGGATGGCGTGGAGATGGTGATGCCGGGGGACAACATCCAGATGGAAGTGGAGCTGATCATGCCGATCGCGATGGAGAAGGAACTGCGGTTCGCCATTCGCGAGGGTGGTCGCACCGTGGGCGCCGGCGTCGTTGCCGAGATCATCGCGTAAGGAGCAGGGAGTAATTCATGGCGATCCCCGGACAGAAAATCAGAATTCGTTTGAAAGCGTTCGATCACTACTCGCTCGACCGCTCGACCAAAGAAATCGCCCGTACCGTCCTGCGCACCGGCGCGCGGATTGCCGGGCCGATTCCGTTGCCGACCAAGCGCACCGTCTATACCGTGCTGCGCTCGCCCCACGTCGACAAGAAATCGCGCGAGCAGTTCGAAACCCGCGTGCACAAGCGCCTGATCGACATCTATGAGTCGACGCCGCAAACCGTCGATGCCCTCATGAAGCTCGACTTGCCGGCCGGCGTTCACGTGGAGATCAAGGTTTAAGAGAGGAGCGCCATGAAGGCATTGCTTGCAAAGAAAATCGGCATGACGCGCCTGTTCCAGGAAAACGGCACCGCCCTCCCGGTGACCCTCCTGCACACCGGCCCCAATGTCGTTGTGCAGATCAAGACCAAAGCCAATGACGGCTACGACGCTGTCCAGGTCGGTCTCGGCCCGCGCCGCGAAAAGTCGCTGTCCAAGCCGGTGCTCGGTCATCTTAAGAAAGCCGGCGTCAAGCCGGTCGCCCGGCTCGGCGAAATCCAGCTCGAAAGCATGGACGGCATCGCCGTCGGCCAGGAAATCAAAGCCGACCTCTTCCAGGTCGGCGAAATCGTCGACGTTATCGGCACCAGCAAGGGACTTGGCTTCCAGGGAACCGTCCGCCGCCATAAGTTCGCCGGCGGTCCGGTCACGCACGGTCAATCCGACCGTCTGCGCGCTCCCGGCTCGGTCGGCGCGTCTTCCTATCCGTCGCGCACCTTCAAGGGCCAGCGTATGGCGGGACGCATGGGCGGCGAACGCGTCACCGTCCGTAATATCAAGGTCGTGCTCGTCGATACCGAGACCAATGTCATCGGCGTCATGGGCGCGGTCCCCGGCAAGAACAACACTTGGGTGAAGATCAGAAAGAAATAGTATGGCAACCGCGAAGAAATATTCCGCTGACGGCAAGGCTGCCGGCGAACAGGCGCTCTCCGATGCGCTCTTTGCCGCCGAAGGCAAGCCTTATAGTCTTCACCAGAACGTGAAAGTCTACCTGGCTAACCAGCGCCAGGGCACGCACGATACGTTGGGTCGCGCCGAAGTTTCGGGTGGCGGCGCCAAGCCGTGGAAACAAAAAGGCACCGGCCGCGCCCGCTCCGGCAGCAACACCTCGCCGCTCTGGCCGGGTGGCGGCGTCACCTTCGGCCCGCAGCCGCGCGATTACACGCTGAAGCTGCCGAAGAAGGTGCGTCGGCAGGCGATCAAGACCGCGCTCTCGGCCAAAGCCGCCGACGGCCGCGTCATGGTCGTCGATGCCCCCAGCCTCGACAAACCGCAGACCAAGGTCGTGGCGCAGATGCTTGCCGGCATGAACGTCGCCGGCTCGCGCGTCCTCTTCCTGGTCTCGGGCGTCGACAAAAATCTCGAAATGTCGTGCCGTAATATCCCGGGTCTGACCTACAAGCGCGCGGCTCTCGCCAGCGCCTATGATCTGGTTCACTCCGATTATCTGGTCCTGACGCCGGCGGGTCTGAAAGAGTGCGAGGAGGTCTGGACAAAATGAAGGAACCGCGTAAGGTCGTCAAGACGCTCCTGATCAGCGAAAAATCGCTGGTGACGCGCGACAAGTACAACGGCTACGTCTTTGAAGTCGCCGGCGACGCCAACAAGATCGACATCAAGAACGCCATCGAGAAGCTTTACGACGTCAAAGTCGTCAAGGTCACGACGCAGAACAACCCCGGCAAGCAGCGCCGTCTCGGCCGCAACCGTCCGGGCTACACCAAAGACTGGAAGAAGGCCGTCGTCAAGTTGGCGAAGGACCAGAAAATCCAGGAATTCGAAAGTATCTAAGCGACGGCGGTAGAGAAGAGGATTACATAGAACTATGGGACTGAAATCATTCAAACCGCATACTAACGGCCGGCGCCACATGACGGTGCTCACCTTCGATGAGATCACCACCACCGTGCCGCAGAAGTCGCTGCTCGAGCCGTTGCGCAAAACCGGCGGCCGCAACAACCTCGGCCGCGTCACCGCTTTCCAACGCGGCGGCGGCCACAAGCGGATGTACCGCATCATCGACTTCAAACGCGACAAGCGCGATATCCCCGCGGTCGTTGCCACGATCGAATACGATCCGAATCGCTCGGCCCGTATCGCGCTGCTCAAATACGCCGACGGCGAGAAGCGTTATATCATCGCGCCCGACGGCCTCAAAGTCGGTGAAACGATCATCGCCAGCGAAAATGCCGAAATCAAAGTCGGCAACTGTCTGCCGATCGAAAAGATACCGCCCGGCACCTTCATCCATAACGTCGAGCTGCAGGCCGGTCGTGGCGCCCAATTGGGCCGCGCCGCCGGCACCATGATTCAGCTCATGGTGAAGGAAGGCGATATCGCCCACCTCAAACTGCCCTCCGGCGAAGTTCGCCTGGTCAAGCTGAACTGCTACGCCACCATCGGGCAGGTGGGCAATATCGAACACGACTCGGTCTCGATCGGTAAAGCCGGCCGCAGCCGCTGGCTCGGCATTCGTCCCTCGGTGCGCGGCGTCGCCATGAACCCGGTCGACCACCCGATGGGCGGCGGCGAAGGCAAATCGTCCGGCGGCCGTCACCCTTGTTCACCCTGGGGTCTGAAATCCAAGGGACTCAAGACGCGCAAAAGTAAAAACTCTGATAAGCTGATCATCAAGCGGAGGAAGTAGGAGTAGGATAGAACCATGGCACGTTCTCTGAAGAAGGGTCCATTTATTGACCAGAGTCTCATGAACAAGATTTTGGCGATGAACGCCGCCGGCGACAAGAAAGTCGTCAAGACATGGTCGCGTCGCTCCACGATCTCCCCGGAATTCGTCGGGCATACGCTCGCGATTCATAATGGCAATAAGTTCATCCCGGTTTACGTCACCGAAAATATGGTCGGTCACAAACTGGGTGAATTCGCCCCGACCCGCACGTTCCGCGGTCATTCGGGACAAAAGTTAACTGAGAAGACGACCAAGGTCGCGCCGGCGCCCGCCGCTCCGGCTCCGCCGAGCAAGTGAGGAAGTAACCGCCCATGTACACCGAAGCAACAGCCCGAGCGCGCTTTCTCCGCATGTCCGCCCGTAAGGTGCGCCTGGTCGCCGATCTCGTCCGCGGCATGCGCGTCGATAAGGCGCTGGCAACCCTTAACTTCGTCCAGAAGGGCGCCGCGGATCCGGTGAAGAAAGTCGTCAAATCGGCCGCCGCCAATGCCATGAGCAGCGTCGGCACCGCCCGGCTCAAACCGGAAGACCTGACCGTCTCGACCATCTTCGTCGACGGCGGCCCGGCCTACAAGCGTTACCGCGCCGCCTCGATGGGCCGCGCCGCACCAATCAAGCACCGCCTCTGCCACATCACCGTGGTCGTCAGCGGTGAAGCTCGCGAAGAGCGCCGCGCGCGCAAAGCCAAAGCCGCCGGCAAAGAAACGAAAGACGTGAAAGAAACGAAGACTACCAAGTCTGAAAGCTGATAGAGGAGAGCGCATTGGGTCAGAAGACACACCCGGTAGGTATCCGACTGGGAATCATCCGCAGCTGGAATTCGAAATGGTTTGCCGAACGCAACGTCGGTGACCTCGTTGCCCAGGACATCAAAATCCGCCGGTACATCGATCAGCGGCTGGAAAACGCCGGCCTCGCCAACATCGAGATTCTCCGGGACCCCAAAAAGGTCACCGTGGATATCCATACCTCGCGTCCGGGCATCGTGATCGGTCGCAAGGGGATCGAAGTTGACAAGCTGCGCGAAGAGCTGCGGCTGCTCGCCAATAGCGACGTGACCCTCAATATCATCGAAGTCAAGCGGCCGGAACTCTCTGCCCGTCTGGTGGCCGACTCGATCGCCCGCCAGTTGGAAGGCCGTATCAGCTTCCGGCGGGCCATGAAGAAGTCCCTCAGCGCCACCATGAAGATGGGCGCCGAAGGCATCAAGATCATGTGCGGCGGCCGCCTCGGCGGCGCCGAAATCGCCCGCTCCGAAAAGTACATGGAAGGCCGGGTGCCGTTGCACACCCTCCGCGCCGATATCGACTACTCCACCTCGACTGCCCATACCGCCTACGGCTGTATCGGCGTCAAGGTCTGGATCTGTCGCGGCGAAATCCTGGATCGCATGGGCGCGGCCACCGAGCGCAAAAGCGACGATCAGTCGCAGCAGCAAGCGCCGCAGCGCGATGATCGCCGGCGGTTTGACCGCCAGGATCGCGGCCGCGGTGATCGCGGCGACCGCGGCGGCCGGCGGGGTGGTCCCCAGCAACCGCAGGCGCGCGGGCGCATCCGCAAAACCCGCCATCAGGATGATCAGTCAGGCGACCGGGGGCCGGCCAAACAATAGATTTGGTGACAAATCACTTGCGGGCCCACGATCGGGCCAATATATTGCAAGTCTGTCACTTTTGAGAAACTGGAGTAGACGACTATGTTAATGCCAAAAAGAATCAAGTATCGCCGGCATCAGCGCGGCCGTCGCCGGGGGCTGGCCTATCGCGGCAGCAACATCGATTTCGGCGAATTTGGTCTCAAGGCATTAGAGCCGGCCTGGATCACGAATCGCCAGATCGAAGCCGCCCGTGTGGCCCTGACCCGCCACATCAAACGCGGCGGCAAAATCTGGATTCGCATCTTCCCCGATAAGCCGGTCTCGAAAAAACCGCTCGAAACCCGTATGGGCAAGGGCAAAGGCGCCCCGGAATTCTGGGTCGCCGTCGTCAAACCGGGCCGCGTCCTCTTTGAAATCGAGGGCGTTCCCCAGAAACTGGCGGAAGAAGGAATGCGCCTCGCCGCGTCCAAGCTTCCCATCAAAACCAAATTCGTGAAACGCGAAGCCGCGGCGGCGTAAGGATTATGAAAGTCGAATTGATACGCGACCTGACGCGCGATGAAGTCCTGCAGAAAAAACGCGAGCTCGAAGAAGAACTCTTCAACCTCCGTCTTAAGAAGAAAACCAAGCAGGCGCAAAACCCGGTGCGCATGCGCTTCCTGCGCCGCGACCTGGCCCGCATCATGACGGTCCTGCGCGAAGAAGACCTGGGAATCAAAAAGCTCGCTGAAAATGCGACGCTTTCGTTGGATAAGAAGGAGTAAGGGTTGAGAAACTCTCGCAAGACCAGAGTCGGCATCGTCGTGTCCAACAAGATGCAGAAAACCATCACCGTCCAGATGGAACGCACCATGAAGCACCCGCTGTACTCGCGCGTGATCAAGAGCCGCTCCAAGCTGTACGCCCACGACGAGAAGAACGAAGCCGGCATCGGTGATAAAGTGCTGGTCATGGAAACTCGGCCGCTGTCCAAGCTCAAACGCTGGCGGCTGGTCAAGGTACTTGAGAAGGCGGTATAGGGAATGATTCAGGAATACACGCGGCTAAACGTGGCCGACAACTCGGGCGCGAAGCGCGTGATGTGCTTCCGCATCCTCGGCGGCTCCAAGCGCCGCTACGCCCGCATCGGTGACATCATCGTCTGTACGGTCAAGGATGCCATTCCGGGCGGTACCGTGAAGAAATCGGAAGTCTGCCGCGCCGTCGTCGTGCGGACCCGTGAAGCCACCCGCCGCAAAGACGGCTCGACGGTGCGCTTCTCGGAAAACGCGGCCGTCATTATTAACGATCAAAAAGAGCCGCGCGGCACCCGTATCTTCGGGCCCGTCGCGCGTGAACTCCGCGAAAAGCAGTTTATGAAGATCGTTTCGCTGGCTCCGGAGGTTGTGTAGCGTCATGAGAATTCGCAAAGGCGATACGGTGAAAGTCCTCAGCGGCAAGTACCGCGGCAAGACCGGCCGCGTCCTGATGGTCAACCCGGAGAAAATGCGGGTCTGGGTCGAAGGCGTCAACCTGGTCAAGCGCCATAGCCGCCCGACGCAGAAGAACCCCAAGGGCGGAATTGTTGAGAAAGAAGGCTCCTTGCACTTGTCCAACGTCATGCTGATGGACAGCAAGGCCGGCCAGGCGACTCGCGTCGGTTTCGAATACCTGCGCGACGACAGAGGCCGCGTCACCTCGAAAGTTCGCGTGAGCAAGAAGACGGGAGAAGTGATCTGAAGGCGTTATGGCACGGCTGAAAGAGTTTTATAGGAACGAAGTTGTACCGCGTTTGCTCAAAGAAGGCGGATACAAGAACGTGATGGAAGTTCCGAAGATCGAAAAGATCGTCGTGAACATCGGGCTCGGCGAGGCGATTCAAAACGCCAAGGCGATGGAAGCCGCCACCGGCGACTTGACCACCGTCACCGGCCAGAAGCCGCTGGTGCGGCGCGCCAAGAAAGCGATCTCGAACTTCAAGCTGCGCGAAGGCATGCCGATTGGCGTCGCCGTCACCTTGCGCCGCGAACGGATGTACGAGTTCCTCGATCGCCTGGTCACCGTCGCGTTTCCGCGCGTCCGCGACTTCCGCGGAATTTCGCCCAAGTCGTTCGACGGCCGCGGCAATTACACCATCGGCCTGAAAGAGCAAATTATCTTCCCGGAAATTGACTACGATAAAATCGACAAGATCCGGGGCATGAATATCACGATTGTTACCTCGGCGAAAACGGACGAAGAGGCCCTGCGCCTGCTGACGTTCATGAAATTGCCGTTCCGAAAGTCGTAAGAGGAGCACGCTTGGCCAAAACCTGTCTGATTAAGAAGCAGGAACGCAAACCGAAGTTTGCGTCGCGCGCCTACAACCGCTGCCGTCGCTGCGGCCGCCCGCGCGCCTTCATTCGCCGCTTCGGCGTCTGCCGCATCTGCTTCCGCGAACTGGCGCTCGCCGGCGACCTGCCGGGCGTCGTCAAGGCGAGTTGGTAGAGAGGGAAGAAAACGAATGACTACCACCGATCCCATTGCGGATATGTTGACCCGCATCCGAAACGGATGCAAAGCCAAAATGAAAAAGGTCGACGTCCCCGCGTCGCGCGTCAAACGCGAGATCGCCCGCTTGCTCGAAGAGCATCGGTTTGTCAAGAAGACCGTCGAGGTCAAGGACGACAAACAGGGCATCCTGCGCATCTACCTGCGCTATACCAAGAACGATGAACCCGTCATTCGCGGCATCCGCCGCGTCTCGCGCCCCGGCTTGCGCCAATACCATGGCAAAGACAAGCTCCATCGCATGCGCTTCCAGATGGGCGTTACCATCGTCTCCACCTCGCGTGGACTCATGACCAACGACGAGGCGGTCCGCGAAGGCGTCGGCGGCGAAGCGCTGTGCTACGTCTGGTAGGAAGAGGAACGAACCGATGTCGAGAATAGGCAAAGCACCGGTCTCCGTGCCGGACAAGGTCAAGATCGAGATCAAGGGCAGTGACGTCAAAGTCACCGGCCCCAAGGGAACGCTGGAACGGACCCTGCACCCCTCGATGAAGCTCACGCTGGATAAAAACGTCGTTACCGTTGAGCGGCCCGGCGACAGCAAATTCCACCGCGCCCTCCACGGCCTCACCCGCCAGTTGATCTTCAACATGGTCAAGGGTGTCACCGACGGCTTCCAGCGCGAACTGGAAATCCAGGGCGTCGGTTACCGCGCCGAGCAGGTGGGCAAGAATCTGAAAATCCTGGTCGGATATTCCCATCCGATCCTGGTCCGTCCCGTCCCCGGCATTACGCTGGCTCTGGACGACCCGACCCACATCCGCGTGTCGGGCATCGATAAAGAACTGGTCGGCTTGACCGCCGCCAAAATTCGCGGCTTCCGTCCGCCCGAGCCGTACAAGGGCAAGGGCATTCGCTATAAGAACGAGGTCGTTCGCAAGAAGGCCGGAAAGACCGCAGCTTAGTAGGGTATCGTTATGGCAGATAAGATCGCAAACAAACAGTGGATGCAGCACCGGCGCCAGTTGCGCGTGCGCAAGAAAGTCCTCGGCACGCCGGCCCGGCCGCGCTTGACCGTCTTTCGCTCGACACGCAATGTCTACGCCCAATTGATCGACGATATCGCCGGCGTCACGCTCGTCTCCTGTTCGAGCATCGACAAAGACATGATCGAAACGGTCAAAGCCGCCAAGAAAAAATCCGAACTGTCGGTCTTGGTCGGCGAAGGCGTCGCTAAAAAAGCGCTCGCGAAAGGGATCGAAAACGTCGTCTTCGATCGTAATCGCTATGAATACCACGGCCGCATCAAGGCCGTCGCGGACGGCGCCCGCAAAGCTGGTTTGAAGTTTTAGGCAATTTGCAGAGGGATTAAGCTTGGCTCGCTACGAAACAGACGAAGTCCAACTTCAGGAAAAAGTCATCCATATCAACCGCGTCGCGAAAGTGATCAAGGGTGGACGGCGTTTCTCCTTTACGGCCATCGTCTCGGTCGGCGACCGGCAGGGTAATGTCGGCGTCGGACTGGGCAAGGCCTCCGAAGTTGTGGATGCGATTCGCAAAGGCACCGAGGCGGCTCGCAAAGGCATGGTGAAGGTCTCGATTCTCAAAGGCACGATTCCGCACGAAATCATCGGCCGTTACGGCGCCGCACGCGTGCTCCTCAAACCGGCTTCCCCCGGTACCGGCGTCATCGCCGGCGGCACCGTCCGCGCCATCCTCGACGCCGCCGGCGTCCAGGATATCCTCACCAAGTCGCTCGGTTCCACCAGCCCGCACAACGTCGTCAAGGCGACCATGGACGGCCTGTTGCGCCTGCGCACCCGCGAGGAACAGCGCAGCTACCGCGAGGTGGAGGCGTAGTCGCTCATGGCCAAGCAACTCAAAATCACGCTGGTCAAAGGACTGTCCGGCCATATCCAGGCGCACCGCGACACCGTCGCTGCCCTCGGCCTGCGCAAACTGCATCACTCCGTGATCAAGCAGGACACGCCGCAGATCCGCGGCATGGTCAAGTCGATTTCGTATCTGCTCAAGGTGGAGGAACTGTAGGATGAAACTCAACGAACTCAAAAAGCCCGCCGGTTCCACTACCAGTCGCAAACGCGTCGGCCGCGGCCCCGGCTCCGGGTTGGGCGAGCAGTCCACCCGCGGCGGCAAGGGCGCTCGCGCCCGCGCCGGCTTCAAGTATAAAGCCTGGCACGAAGGCGGTCAGATGCCGCTCGTCCGGCGCCTCCCCAAGCGCGGCTTCCGCAACTACACCCGCGTCGAATATCAGGTTGTCAATGTCGCTGATATCGACCGCAAGTTCGCGTCTGGCGGTGAGATCACCCTCGCGGCGCTCCACCAGGCCAAGCTGATCAAGTCCCTGAACCTGCCGGTCAAGGTTCTCGGTAACGGTGAATTGAAGAAAAACGTGACGATTAAGGTGCACGCTGCGTCCCAGTCGGCGATCGACAAGGTGACCGCCGCTGGAGGGAAGGTAGAAATCGTCAAGTGATCGAAAAAATACAGAACATCTTTAAAGTCAAGGAGCTGAGGGAGAGGATTCTGTTCACCCTCGGCATTTTGATTGTATACCGCATCGGCAGCCACGTCCCGACGCCCGGCATCGATGCGGCGTTGTTGCAGCAGTTCTTCACCGCTCAGGCCGGCACGCTCTTCGGCATGTTCGACATGTTCGTCGGCGGCGCCTTCCAGCGCGCGACGATCTTTTCGCTCGGCATTATGCCGTATATCTCGGCGTCGATTATCATCCAGTTGCTCACGCCGATTTTCCCGTATTTCCAGCGCCTGGCCAAGGAAGGGGAAGAGGGTCGTCGCAAGATCACCCAGTACACCCGTTACGGCACCGTGCTCATCGCCATGCTGCAGGCCTTCGGCGTCGCCGTCTGGCTGCAGTCGCTGCAACCCGAACCCGGCGTCTCCGTGGTCATCAACCCCGGTCCCGGTTTCGTCGCGCTGTGTATGATCACCTTCACCGCCGGCACGATCTTCATCATGTGGCTGGGTGAGCGTATCACCGAACGCGGTATCGGCAACGGTATTTCGCTGATCATCTTCATCGGCATTATCGCCACCTTCCCGCGCGCCGTCATCGACTCCTTTACCGATCTGCAGACCGGCACCCGCACCATCTTCTCCGAGTTGCTGGTGGTCGCGATTATCGTCGTCGTCATCGGCGCCATCGTGCTCGTGACCCGCGCCCAGCGCCGGATCCCGGTTCAGCACGCCAAGCGTATCGTCGGCCGCAAGGTCATGGGTGGCGTCACGACCCATCTGCCCCTCTCGGTCAACACCGCCGGCGTCATTCCGATTATCTTTGCCCAGTCGATCATGTTCGCCCCGGCCACTCTGCTGACGCTCTTCCCGCAGTCAACCTTCATCCAGGACTTCGTCAGCTTGTTCACGCCGGGTCATGTCGTCTATAGCATCGTCTACGCCCTGATCATCGTCTTCTTCGCTTACTTCTACACGGCCATCGTCGTCAATCCGATCGATATGGCCGACAACATGAAGAAGCAGGGCGCCTTTATTCCCGGCATTCGTCCGGGTCGCAGCACCGCCGAGTACATTGACAAGGTGCTCACGCGCATCACGCTGCCCGGTGCGATTTTCTTCGCCCTGATTGCCATTTTGCCGTACATCATGATCAACCTGTTTGACGTCAAGTACTACTTCGGCGGCACGGGTATTCTGATCGTGGTCGGCGTGGCGCTGGATACGCTGCAACAGGTCGAATCGCACCTGATCATGCGGCATTACGAGGGCTTCATGAAACACGGGCGCATCAAGGGGCGGTCGACGCTTTGAAACGCCTGATTCTCCTCGGCGCCCCCGGTTCCGGCAAAGGAACTCAGGCAAAGGTGCTGGCCGAGCGGTTGGGTGTGGCTCACCTCTCCACCGGCGACATCTTGCGCGCCGAAGTTCGCGACGCTACGGCTCTGGGCAACAAAGCCCGGGAGTTTATGGATAACGGGCAACTGGTGCCCGATTCGCTGATCCTTGACATGATCGCTGAGCGGCTCAACGCCGCCGACGTTCGCACCGGCTTCATCTTCGACGGTTTTCCGCGCACGCTCGCGCAAGCCCAGGGGCTCGACCAACTGGCGGCTGCCCGCGGGATCGCGATCGACGCCGTCATCAACCTCGAAGTCGCCGACGAGGCCATCGTCACGCGCCTGAGCGCGCGTTCGACTTGCTCGACCTGCGGCACGATCTACAACGATCTGTCGAAGCCGCCGCAGCATCCCGGCCTCTGCGATCTCGACCAGGGTCTCTTGCACCGCCGGCCCGACGACAATCCGATGGTTATCCGCCATCGGCTCAGCGTGTACCACCAGCAGACCAAACCGCTGGAACAATACTACACGCAGAAAGGTTTGATGATCAGCATCAAGGGTGATGACCCGGTGGATGCGGTCACGCAGAATATCCTTGCGCAATTGGAGAGCGCGAAAAAAAAAAGACAAATGATCGAGTTGAAGTCGAAAGCTGATGTCGCCAAAATTGCCGAAGCCGGCCGCATTGTCGCCCAAGCGCACAAGCTGGTGGAGAAGATCCTGGCTCCCGGCATCGAAACCGCGGAAATCGACCGCCAGGTGCGCAACCTGATCGAGTCGGAGGGCGGCGTGCCGTCGTTTCTCGGCTACCGTGGCTATCCGGCGTCGGTCTGCATCTCGATCAATGAGGTGATCGTTCACGGCATCCCCGGTAAACGGAAGATCAAGGATGGCGATCTGGTTTCGGTCGATGTCGGTGTCTACAAGGACGGCTTCCATGCCGACGCCGCGCGCACTTTCGTAGTCGGCCGGGCCAGTGAAGAAAAGCAGAAGATCACCCGCGTCGTGCGCGAGTCGCTCGAAGCCGGAATCCGCGTCGGCCGCGCCGGCAAGCGCCTCGGCGAAATCTCGGCCGCGATTCAAGAGCACGCCGAAGTCAACGGCTTCTCGGTCGTCCGCGACCTCGTTGGCCACGGCGTCGGCCGCATGCTCCACGAGGATCCGCAGGTGCCCAATTTCGGCGCCCCGACCTCCGGCCCGGTGCTGAAAACCGGCATGGTTCTGGCCATCGAGCCGATGATCAACGCCGGTACTTATGAAATCGAAACTCTGGATGACGGCTGGACTATCGTCACGGCCGACCGCAAAGTGTCCGCTCACTGGGAAAACACTTACGCGGTCACCGACGACGGCCTGATTCCCTTGACGGTAAACTGAAGGAATGAGCAAAGAAGCGACAATCAAGGTCGAAGGCAAAGTGATCGAGCCGCTGCCCAACGCGATGTTCCGCGTCGAACTCGACAACGGTCACAAAGTCCTCGCCCACGTCTCCGGCAAGATGAGGATGCACTTTATCAAGATCCTGCCGGGCGACAAGGTGACGCTCGAGCTGTCGCCCTACGACCTCAGCAAGGGCCGGATCGTTTATCGTTACAAATAGGCAGATTGGGAGATTGTGATATGAAAGTTCGTTCATCGGTCAAGCCGCGCTGTGAGCACTGTAAGGTGATCCGCCGTCACGGCGTGATTCGCGTCATTTGCAAAAAGAACCCGCGCCACAAACAGCGCCAGGGTTGATTGTAGGAGGAGAGAGTGGCTCGTATAGCAGGTGTCGATCTGCCGCGTGATAAGCGTCTGGAAGTCGCCTTAACGTATATCTTTGGTCTTGGCCGGTCCTCGGCCCACCAGATTCTCAAGAAGACCGGTATCAGCCCCGACCTTCGCGTCCACAAAATGACCGAAGAAGACGTCGCCCGGCTGCGCCAGGTGATCGAAAACGAGTACCGCGTCGAAGGCGTGTTGCGCAGCGAAGTCGCGATGAATATCAAGCGCTTGATCGATATCGGCTGCTATCGCGGCCTGCGGCACCGCCGCGGCCTCCCCGTGCGCGGCCAGCGCACCCGCACCAACGCCCGGACCCGCAAGGGACCGAAGCGGACCGTGGCCGGCAAGAAGAAAACACCGACCAAGTAAAACGCATGCGATTTGTTGATTGGAGATAGAGGAGTAATCTTTGGCTAATCCTAAACCCAAAGGCAAGAAGAAGAAAGCGCGCCGGATCGATTCCGTCGGCGTCGCTCATATTCAGTCGACGTTCAATAACACGATCATCTCGATCACCGATTCGACCGGTGGCGTGATCGCGTGGTCGTCAGCCGGACGTTCCGGTTTCAAAGGCTCGAAAAAGTCGACGCCGTTCGCCGCCCAGTTGGCGGCCGCAACCAGCGCCAAGGAAGCAATCGATCAGGGATTGCGCAAAATCGAGGTCTGGGTCAAGGGCCCCGGATCCGGCCGCGAAGCTGCCATCCGCTCGCTCCAGGCCGCCGGCCTCGAAATCATGGCGATCAAAGACGTCACGCCAATCCCGCATAACGGCTGCCGCGCTCCCAAACGGCGCCGCGTGTAAGGATGATGAGGTAGTTTTATGGCAAGATATACTGGTCCGAAACACCGCATGTGCCGCCGTCTCGGCGAAAAAGTCTGCGATGCCATCAAGTGTCCCGTGGACCGTCGTCCTTATGCTCCCGGCCAGCACGGCCAGAACATGCGCCGCAAGGTTTCCGAATACGGCATCCAATTGCGCGAAAAGCAAAAAGTCCGCGCTATCTACGGCGTGCTCGAAAAGCAGTTCCATAACTACTTCGAACGCGCCAACGCCATGAAGGGCATCACCGGCGAAAATCTGCTCCAGCTGCTTGAACGCCGCCTCGACAACGTCGTCTTCCGGCTCGGCTTTGCTCCGACCCGGCGCGCGGCGCGCCAGCTGGTCCGCCATCGCCACTTCCTGGTCAACGGCGATATCGTCGACATTCCGTCGTTTCAAGTGAAACCCCACGACGTGATTCGCGTTAAAGAAAAGTCGCGCAAGCTGGACATCATCCACATGGCGCTTAAAGACGCTGATCGCTCCGCGGACCTTCCGTGGCTGCGCGTCAATAAGGCCGCACTCGAAGGCGAATTGCTCGAAGTTCCCAAGCGCGCCGATATCCCGACGCCGGTCTCCGAGCAGTTGATCGTGGAATTGTACAGCAAGTAGTCTATCAAGGAGAGTAGGACTGATGAGGTGGAAAAACCTGGTGCTGCCCAAAGAGGTGGTCACCGAAGAACTGTCGGAAAACCAGCGCTACGCCCGCTTCGTGCTCGAACCGCTGGAACGCGGCTTCGGCGTTACGATCGGCAATGCGCTCCGGAGAATTCTGCTCTCGGCGATTCAGGGCGCAGCCGTGACCTCGCTGCGCATCGAAGGGGTGCAGCACGAATTCTCGACGATCCCCGGAGTCTATGAAGACGTCACCCAGATCGTCCTGAATCTCAAGAAACTGCGTCTGAAAATGCACTCGGATGACCCCAAAATCCTGACCCTGCCGATTACCGGCAAGGGCAAGTATACGGCCGGGATGATCGAAGTCGGTCCCGACATCGAAATCCTTAACCCCGACCTGCACATCATCGAGTTGACCGAGGACAAGAAATTCAAAATCGAAATCGACGTCGATCTCGGGCGCGGCTACGTCCTCGCTGACCAGAACAAACGCCCCGACAAGCCGGTCGGCAGCATCTTCGTCGATTCGCTTTTCAGCCCGGTGATCAAAGTCAACTACACGGTCGAGAACACCCGCGTCGGTCAGCGGACCGATTATGACCGCCTGACGCTGGAAGTCACCACCGACGGCTCCCTCACACCGGAGGAATCGATCGGCTACAGCGCCAAGCTGCTCGCCGACCATCTCCGCTACTTCATCCATATCGACGAGGATATCGTCCCCGTCGAAGAGAAGAAGGAAGACGAGGAAACCGTCAAAGTTCGCAACCTGCTCAACACCCGCGTCGACGAGCTCGAGCTCTCGGTGCGTTCCTCCAATTGCCTGCGCGCCGCCAATATCCAGACCCTGCGCGATCTCGTCCAACGCAGCGAGTCGGATATGCTCAAGTATCGCAACTTCGGCCGCAAGTCGCTCACCGAGTTGACCGCGATTCTGGAAGAACTGGGTCTGAGCTGGGGCATGGACCTGAGCCGCTATCAATCAGCGGATCAAAATTAGGAGCTGATCGATCATGCTGCATCACGGTAGAAAAACCCCCAAGCTCAGCCGCACGGCGACGCACCGGCATGCGCTGCTGGCCAACATGGCCGCCGCGCTCTTCTTGAACTCCAAGATCACCACCACGTCGCCCAAGGCCAAAGCCTTGCGCCCGTTCGTGGATCGGCTGATCGTCAAGGCCAAAGACGGCTCGCTCCATAGCCGCCGCCAGGTCGCGGTCTATATGCCGCACAAGGAGGCGCTCAAGAAGCTCTTCAAGGAGATTGCTCCCAAGATGACCGAGCGCTCGTCCGGCTTCAGCCGCGTCGTCAAGGCCGGTTTCCGCCGCGGCGATATGGCCGAACTCTCGGTCGTGGAACTGCTGATGGACAAGCCCGCGGAAGCGGTGGAGAAGACCGAGGGCGGTGCCAAGAAGAAAGCCGCTAAGTCGTCCGGCAAGTCGGGCGGCAAGTCGGCGGGGAAGTCCAAAGCCGGAAAGCCGAAAGCCAAGGCGAAAGCCGCCAAGGCCGCCAAAGAATAGACAGATCTTTCCTGTCGCCAGTTTTCGGCGGACGATCCTTCGTCCGCCGTTTTCATTTCCCGCATTTCTTGCTTGTTCCGTTCCTCTGAGCGCAGTAGCTTGCGCGCGGATAAACCTGATATCCATTTCGGGAGGAGACAAGAGTTATGGGCAAGGGCTGCAAGATCGTAATGATCGTCGGGATCATCCTGCTGGCGATCTTAGTGGGCGGACTGGTGCTGAGCTATTTCTACTGCTCGGAGATCATGACCAGCCTGATCAAGAAGTCGGTGGATTCGCTCGAAACTGAAGTATTAAACAACCTGCCGGAGGGCTTTACCGTCGATGACGTCAAGGCGCGCTTTGCCGAGTTCAAAGACGTCGTCCTGAAACAAACTCAAGCGGGCAAGATTACTCCGGAAGTGCAAGCATGGGCGCAAGATGTCCAGAAGGCGCTCGCGGACAAGAAAATCAGCAAAGAAGAACTCGAGCAGTTGTTTGATCAGATGAAGAAGATCGTCTCTCAAGCAACATCCTCCGGTTCGTAGCTGTCCTGACCAGACTCAACACACTCGGGGCGGGTTACTGGCCCGCCCCAACTCATGCTACCTATGCTTTCAGCAGCTCTTATCATCGTGGCCGCTTACCTGCTCGGCTCAATCCCTTTCTCCGTCATCGTCGGTTATCTCTTTGCTGGAGTTGATGTTCGCAAGCACGGTTCAGGTAATGCCGGAGCCACCAACGTCTACCGCGTTGCCGGCTTGCCCGCCGCAATCATTGCCGGTGTCCTCGATGTCCTCAAAGGTGCTCTGCCCGTTATCGCTGCCAAGTCGCTTGCACCAGATCTTCACTGGCTCCCCCTGGTTGCCGGTGTCGCCGCTGTCGTCGGTCATATCTTTCCGATCTTCGCCGGATTTCGCGGTGGCAAAGGCGTCAACACTTTGCTCGGGATGTTCCTCATTCTGCTTCCGCTCGAAATCGCCCTGAGCTTCGGCGTCTTCGCCGTCGTCTTCGCGGCCACGCGCATTGTCTCGCTCGGCTCGATCTGCGCTGGAGTATCACTTTCATTGATCGTGCTAATCGAAAAGTACATAATGGCGAAAAATATCCCGACCCTCTTACTTTCCGCTTGCTTCGGCGTGACTCTGCTCATATTATTCACGCACCGAGCGAACATCAGACGACTGTTGCGGGGTCAAGAGCGTAAGCTCTCTCGTTAAGTTTGTCTGTTCCGGTTTGTCCCGTTGGTGCGGAGTGCTATGGCCAGAGTTTCGGTTCTTGGAGCAGGTGGATGGGGAATTGCCGTCGCCAATCTTCTGGCCGGCCTCGACCACCATGTCACGCTCTGGAAGCACGACCCGACCTCCGTCCGCAACCTGATCCTCACCCGGCGCGACAACTCCAAATTGCGCGGCGTCGAGATCCACCAGGATATTCATATCACCCACGACGTCGATGAAGTGATGAACGACCGCGACGCCGTGATTATTGCGATCCCGGCTCAGCACGTGCGCCACATCTGTGAACGCATCCTCGCCACCGGCCGACCGGTGCCGCTGCTGATCTCGCTCTCCAAAGGCATCGAGGTGATCTCGCTTAAGCGCATGTCGCAGGTCATCGCCGAGGTGTTCGGCGATGACATCCTCGATCGTCTCGTCGTTGTCTCCGGCCCGTCCCACGCCGAGGAGGTCGCCCGCGCGATCCCCACCTCCGTGGTCGCTGCCGGCAAGAACCACGCCAACCGCACCGAAGTCCAGCACCTGCTCTCGACCCCGTCGTTCCGCGTCTACACCTCCGAGGATGTCATCGGCGTCGAGTTGGGCGGTGCCCTCAAGAACGTCATCGCGCTGGCCGCCGGCATCACCTACGGCCTGCGTCTCGGCGATAACACCACCGGCGCCTTGCTGACTCGTGGTCTGGCGGAAATGACCCGCCTCGGCCTCAAGATGGGTGCGGACGCCGAAACCTTTGCCGGACTTTCGGGCTTGGGCGACCTTGTCACCACCTGTATCTCGTCCTTCAGCCGCAACCGCTCGGTCGGTGAGCGCATCGGCCTCGGCGAACGTCTGCCCGAAATTCTCAGCTCGATGACCCAGGTTGCGGAAGGCGTTCCGACCACGCGGGCAACCGTCCGCCTGGCCGAACGCTTCCAGGTTGATATGCCCATTACCCGTCAGGTTTACGCCGTCTTGTTTGACTCCAAGTCTCCCGCTCAGGCGGTTAGCGAACTGATGAACCGTGAACTCAAGAGCGAGGTCTATTGTTAGCGTCAGATTGCGAGCGTGAGTCCGTGAAGAACGAAGAAGATAAACTCTACTACTCCATCTCTGAAGTCGCCGAAATGACCGACGTCAAGCCGTATGTCTTGCGCTTCTGGGAAAAGGAGTTCCCCCAACTGCGGCCCAAAAAGAACCGCGGCGGCAATCGCGTCTACCAGAAACGCGAGATTGTCCTCGTGAATCGCATCAAGGCTCTTCTTTACGACGAGGGCTATACCATCGAAGGCGCGCGGCAGAAACTCTCCGATACCGCGCCCGAAATTCGCCGCGAGGACAAAATCATTGAGCTGCTCAGCCAGGTCAAACGTGAGCTGATGGAACTGGAGCGCTTTCTCCATCTGAACAAGCCCAACGGCGACGGTCCCCATTCGTCTTGAGCGCCGGCGCTCATCTTTTCCGTTGTTCCTGCCGCCGCTTCCGCTTATTATATCCGCGCATTTCGCAATCGGGGTGTGGCGCAGTTGGTAGCGCACTCGCTTGGGGTGCGAGAGGTCGGCAGTTCAAGTCTGCTCGCCCCGATGTGATTTTCCGCGAATGCCCCTCATTTCGCTTGCCCCCCGGTTCATTTTTGGCCTGATTTCTGCCGGTGATTGCCTAACGTTGACTTCCGCGAGGTGTTTATGACTACTGCAATCGTCGGTTCTTTCATCGAGCAGTGGCGGCGGTTCTTCGCCACTGCCGATCTGCCCATCGCCTTCTATTACTCCAATTCCGCTGACGGCTGCGCGCCGCCCACCGGCCGCGCGCACTGCATGATTGCCGAACTCGGCGCCGTCCGCAACGGTCGCGCTGTCGCCTTCTCCGCCGACTCGATCCACTGCGGCGGCGGCAAGACCTACTCCGGCTTCTCCACCCACTTGCGCGACGAGTTCGAGTACTTTCTCTCCTGCGGTATCCCCGGCAAACTCGAAGGCGAACGCTACAAGAAATCCCCCGAACTGGTACGCGAACACCTCAAGTCGCAACAACCCTTTGCCGCGCCCGCGAAATACCTGGTCTTCAAACGTCTCGACCAGTTGGCCGCCTCCGATCAGCCGCTGGCCGTCGTCTTCTTTGCCACCCCCGACCTGCTCGCCGGACTCTTTACGCTCGCCAATTTCGGCGCGCCCGATCCGAACGGCGTCATCGCGCCTTTCTGTTCCGGCTGCTCTTCAATTATCTTTTATCCGATGCATGAAGGGAAGTCCGCCACCCCACGCGCGACCCTCGGGATGTTTGATGTCTCTGCGCGCCCGCATCTCCCGGCCACCATGTTGACCTTCGCTGTGCCCTGGGCGAAATTCGTCACTATGACCGTGAATATGCCCGAAAGCTTCTTGATTACGGAATCATGGGAGGCCGTGCGCAACCGTCTGGAGCGCGCACACTCATAGGCTCCGGGTAAGCGTCTTAGGGGAACAACGGATCGCCGCTATTGAGATCGATTGGCGGTGGGGGAGGGGGAGGCGGCGGATTCGGAGTCAGCGCCCGACGTGTACCACGATGGAAACATTGTCCCGCTACTGGTACACCTAACTGATAGAATGCCACCGGACACAGCATATGCCGCCCCATCGTCTGGCGGTCGGCCGCCGTCATCGCCGTGTTGTGCTGAACCGTCGCCGCGGCAATTCCCACTCCCGATATCGCGTGAATATCGGCCACGGCTGCCTGCCAGCGCGGATTTGTCGCCCGGTTCTCGCACTCGGCTTTCCCGTGACAGATTTCGTGCCACGCCGCCCGCGCCAGCATCTGCGCATACTTCTCGTTGTACTGCGCATCCTGCATGTCGATCGTGATCCGATCGACGAATACCTCCGATACCAGAGGAAAATCGTCGCTGAAAATCACCGTGCGTCCCGAGTTGTCGCCCGCCGCATCCGCATCGGCAGTATTGAAGTAGGTATCAATGTCGGACTGCGTCACATTCTGGAATCCCGGCGGCCGCTGCAGCTCCTGTGCCAGAATAATTCCGGCGCGCCGCTCGGTCGGATCGGAGGGCGCGCGCCGGGCTCGTGATCCGGTCAGATAGACGATCGGCTCCTTGATGTCGACCGTCAACCCCGCCCAGTTCGGATTACTGCTGGCATCCGCCGGCACCTCAATCACCGCCACCGTCTGATCGCGCGAACCCTCGTGCGGAATACTCGCCACGCTGTCCTGCATCAACTGCCTCAGGACTTCCTTGAAGCGCGTAACAATCGTCGCCTGCGCCGCCGCCACGCTCGGATGCGTCGAGGTCAACTGCATGATGCTGCCGGATGCCCCAATCGCCATCGGCACCATCGGCTTCTTGATGATGAAGAAATAGACGTTATACGCCGGCATTCGTTCCCTCCGCCGGCGCCGGCGGCTCCTTCTGACATCCTGAACAACTGCTCGACTTCGTCCCTTGATTGGCCGCCTTCAAGAAAAACTTGAACGGCCCCGGCGGGACATCCTCGACTCGAACATGCCCTTGCTCGTCCAGCGAACCGGTCTTCTGCGTTCCGTCCGCCAGCACGATTACGTACTCTTGTCCCGCTGCCGGATGGCCCTCGTCATCGAGATACGTCACTTCGATCCAGTCCTTGAAAAGCAGCAACCCCGATTCTTGATTTCGGCCGTACTCCTGCTCCTCCACCGTGACCGTGAAGAAGTACTCCGGCGGATTATAATGGTTGCCGTACTCGGCCAGTTCCGCTTCGGTCGCGATTTCGTCCGTATCCTCGAAGTACTGATACTCCCACTGCAATTCGATCCGCTCGTTGAACACCTGCGTCTGGATTTCGGCAATCTTATCGTGTGCACCGTCGCGGTCGTGCTCGTAAATCGTCACCTTCGCTGGAATGCTATCGGCCACATTCTTCACCTTCGCCTTCAGCGTCAATTGATCGCCGCGCCGCGCTTCGGTTGCGCTCCATTGCAGGTCGCTGACGATGATCGGCGGCACCACCGCGATCCGGTTCGATTCCAGCTCCAGTCCGTGGCGGGGAAGTTTGACCTTGAAATACACCAGGTCGCCGACCTTGAGCGTGTCCGGGATCGCAATCTTGCCGACGAACTTGTTGTTGCGAATCTTGTCGCTCACACTGCCGACCGCCTTGCCGGCATTGGTCTTGGCCGCAATCTCGATCGGGGCGTCGAAGCCGACAAAACTGGTGCCGACCTCTAGGAACGCCTCGCCCCCCAGCGGGGCTACGCCCGACTTCCAGACCGCGAAAATGATCGACGAATCCAGCGTGATCCGGTTGTCGGTGTCGGTGCCGATATTGTAGTTGGTTTCCATCTCTAATCAGCGACGAATTTGATCCACGTCAGCCCCGGCGGTATAATAGCGATCGCCGCCGCGCTTGACAACGTTAAACTCTTGCTCGGGAGTACTGTCGGACGGGAGGTGCCCCGGTTCAAACGAAATCGCGCGGAGTTTCGACCCGAATCTTCAGGATGCCCAGGATTTCCACCGCGACCTCTTCAATCGCCCGCCGTGTGACATCCACCATCTCCCAGCCTTGCTCGCGGTACATCATCCGGCAAAAGCGCAGCTCGCTGCGGATCTGGTTGATGTCGTGGTAGGGCAGGATCTGCTCCTTCTTCGAGTCGTCCCCCATCAACAGCTCCGCCCGTTCCTCCCGGACCCGCATCAGTTCGTTGCCGCTGATCATCAACCCGACCACGATCCTGGGCCGCGCATAACTCACCCGCTGAATCAATGCCCGCTTGAAATGCTCGTCCGGAATAATCGGGATATTGACCACCTTCAACCCGAAATTGCACGCCAGGTACATGCTGATCGGCGTCTTGCACGTCCGCGACAATCCCACCAGGACGACGTCCGCCTCCTCGATCCGGTGCCCGCGGCCGTCATCGTGCTCGACCGTATAGCCGATCGCATCCAGCTTGCGGTAGTAGTTGTCGTCAACGATCTGCAGCAATCCCGGCTTGAACTCGGGATGCACCCCCAAAAACTTCGACAGCGTCTTGACCATCGGCCGCAGTACGTTGATATGCAGGATACCGCGCGCCTCCAGCTCTTCATGAAAATATTCCGCCAATTCCGCCGAAATAATCGAGTACACCAGCAGGCTCTCACTGTCAATATCCTTGACGATCTGATCGACCTGCTCCTTGGACTGCACCCCCTGATAGGTCTTCTTGATCGCGAACGCCACCTCCTGGTCGGCGTATTGCGCCAATACGGCATCCAACAGGCGCTTGGCCGTGCGGCCGGTGCCGTCCGAGATGATGACGATTTGCTTGACCTTGGCCACTGATTGATTTTCCGATTCCATGGCACGATAACAGGGCTAAATTCTTTTTTCAATACTGTTATCGACCTGATCGCGTAGATTCAGCAATCGCAAATCGCAAAGGAGTCTTCTATGAATACTGGATTTATCGGCCTCGGCAACCTCGGTACCGCTATCGCCCGCCGCTTGCTGGCCCGTGATGTCCCGCTTACCGTCTGGAACCGCACCGTCTCACGCGCCGAAACCCTTAATGTCGTTATTGCCGAATCGCCGCGCACCTTGATTGAATCCTGCGACCCCATCTGCCTTTGCCTCTTTGACAGCAATTCCGTCCGTGCTGTCCTTGAAGGCGACCGCGGTCTCCTCGCCGCCGCGCGCGGCCGCACCATCATCGACTTCTCGACCAACCACCACGAGGAAGCCGTCAGCTTCCACGATCTCGTCCGCGCCGCCGGTGGCTCATATCTTGAAGCGCCGGTCTTGGGCAGCGTCATTCCGGCTTCCCAAGGCAGCCTGACCATCCTGATCAGCGGCGACAGCAACGTCTTTCAGCACCATCGGCCGCTGCTGGATTTCGTCGGCAAGACTATCTTCTTCCTGGGTGCGCCGGGTCTGGCCTCGCGCATGAAGCTGATCAATAACTTCCTTCTCGGGACGTTTATGGCAAGCATTGCCGAAGCCGCCGCCCTTTCCGAGGCCTCCGGCATCCCGACCGCAACCGCGCTCGATATCCTCGCCGCCGGCGCCGGCAATTCCGCTATCCTCAACGCCAAACGCGACAAACTCCTGCAGCACGACTTCACACCGCACTTTTCTGCGGCCTTGATTCACAAGGATCTGGCTTACCTAAATGATCTGGCGCGGAGTCGGGAAGTCGACAATACTCTGGGTGAGGCCGTCCGCGCTCTCTATGCGCGAACCCTCGACTGCGACCCGCACCATCGCGACCTGAGTTGCGTTTACGAAGTCTTTGCGAATCGAAGTAAGCTTAGTTGACCTGCGCGCCGTCATCCTTGTGCGGCGCCAACATCAACATCGCCACCGCCAGGATCGGTAGCAGCAACATGATTCCGGTCAGAAGCCCCGCGCTCGACTGCATTACCTGACCCTCTAAGAAATTGGTCAGACCGCAAATCGAGGTGAGCACCAGAAACCAGTACAGCCCCGCAATCGTCAGCACGCCTTTGGCTATCGTAGAAAAATTGATTCGTCGCAACATTTCCGCCTCAAAAACACTCTATTTATCGGTGCCCGATATAAGAGTTTCACGTGCCGCGGGCAAATAAAATCCAAAATCAGTCGGCAATTTTCTTACAGCTGGCGCAGATAGCGGTAGTACGCGAGACTCGAAACGAACAACCCAAAACCGACCGCGAAGTAGAACGGCGACAGATAGACCTTGGGAACCCCTGAGTGCCGCAGCCCGTAACCCATCGCCATCATGACCAATGCAATCAGGTACGAGCGGACGTTCTGAAACGCAAAAACACACACCTTTTCCTGCCCCGGCGCCTGTGCCATAATTCGATCTAAGTTCTTGTCTATCAACCTGATAAACATCGAGCGGAAATACAGCCAACCTGCCGTCAGTGCAATCAGTCCAAAGACCACCGCCAACCACAACTCCGCCCGGATCAGCCATACCGTCGCCAGTGTCATCAAGAATAGCCCCACTGCCGACCACAGAATCCCGGCAATCAGTATCAGAGTGGAACGCTTGGCGGCCGGCTTGCGCAGGTTCATCGGCAACTTCGCTCCCTCAAAATCGGATTGGCACCATCAGCGGAATTGTCAATTCGATCCCGCCCGT
>JADYYF010000179.1 GCA_020853795.1 Candidatus Zixiibacteriota bacterium | reverse complement strand
ATTTTCCCGGCAAAGGCTTCCGTCGAGGGCACCAATCCCCGCATGAACTCGACTTCGGTGTTGAGATTCTTATGGTCGACCTTGAAAACAACTTCGCGCTCGATCACCTGCTTGAGTTCTTTCAGGTTGATGATCATCCCCGTTGCCGGGTCAACTTCGCCCGTTACGCTGACCTCCAGCACGTAGTTGTGCCCATGACCGCCGGGATTGGAGCATTCGCCGAAAATGCGCAAGTTTTCAGCGTCCGAGAGCTCCGGCTTGTACATCCGGTGCCCGGCGCAGAAGGTCATTCGTTTGGTGATCGTGGTCTTCATCAAGCGCTCGGTCCCTCGCCAATTGGGTTTGGATCTTGATTGCCGCTATAATACGCCGCCGAGTTTCGAAAGTCGAGCGGATTTCGGAGCCGGACAAACGGCCTACCGTGCCGGCGGCATACCGGTCAGGATGATGTTCTCGCCGGTCAGCGGATAGGAGTCGTCCGAGGCGAGGTACAGCACCTGCCTGGCGACCTGCTCGATCGTCAAGTTCGGTGTCAGTCCGGGCGGCGCCGCCTCGCGGAACATTTTGGTGTCGACGGCGGACAGCGAAACCTGATTGACGCGGATGCCGTGTTCCCGGTTTTCAACGGCCAGGATCTCCGTTAGACCCCACAGCGCATACTTGGAGATATTATAGGCGCCGAACCCGGGAAACTTCTCGGCGCCAAAGCACCCTGATAGCGACGAGATGTTCACAATCGCGCCTTGCCGGCGACGCCGCATCATCGCAATTGCCCTTTGCGCGAGCGTCATCGGAGCCGTGACGTTGACCGCGAGCGATGCCTCGAATTCGCTGCGGCGATAGTCTTGCATCAGCGACTTGATCATGATTGCGGCGTTGTTGACCAGGATATCGATCGTGATGCCGGCAGACTCCAGATCCTGAAACAGACCTTCAATTTGGTCCGCCTGGGCCAGATCAAGCCTTTCTGCCCGGACGGAAACGCCCAGCTTGCGGCAGTCGTTCGCGGTCTCCTGCAGCTCCGACTCGGTGCGGGCGGCCAGGACGAGACTAGCTCCGGCCTCAGCGAACTGGAGGGCAATTCCGCGCCCGACTCCGCGGCCCGCTCCCGTGATCAGCGCCGTCCGCCCGGCCAACTTCTTTGTAGACTCCATTGATCCTCTTGCCTCAAATTCACTATATTCCGTCGAAACAACCGGGAGAGCCGGTGGTTACAAATACACATGCCCCGATCTCGCGATTGCGACTTCGGTGCATCTTGTCCGACTATTGAACCAGAAGAAAGATCATTTGTCAATAGAGGGAAGCAATGCCGCTCGTAAACAACATTCTGGAGGTCATCGGCAATACGCCCATGGTGCCCCTCAGGCGCATGGTGCCGGCGGGCTCGGCCGAGATTTTCGCCAAACTTGAGTTCATGAACCCCGGCGGCTCGATCAAAGACCGCATGGCGCGCTACATCATCGAAGATGCTGAGAAGCATGATCAGGTCAAGGCCGGCATGATTGTCGAAAACACTTCCGGCAATACCGGTGTCGGCGTCGCCATCGTGTCCGCGGTGAAGGGATACCGGGCCGTCTTCACGATCCCCGACAAGATGTCGGATGAAAAGATCAATCTGCTCAAGGCGTTTGGTGCCAAGGTGATCGTCACCAAGACCAACGTCCCGGCCGACAGCCCCGAATCGTATTACGAAACCGCCAAACGGATTCACCGCGAGAATCCCGGGTCGTTCTATCTGAATCAATACCACAATCCCAAGAACATCGAGGCGCACTACAAGCTCACCGGCCCCGAGATCTGGAACGATATGGGCGGCAAGATCGACTACCTTGTGGCCGGCATCGGCACCGGCGGTACCCTCTCCGGTGTCGGGCGGTTTCTGAAGGAGCAGGATTCCAAGATCAAGATTGTCGCGGTCGACCCCTATGGCTCGGTCTTCTACGATTACTTCAAGAGTGGCAAGCCGGGCAAGCCGGAAGTGTACAAAGTTGAGGGTATCGGCGAGGACATGATCACCCAGGCGATGGACTTCTCCGTAGTGGATGACATGCTTCAAGTGGGCGACCGCGATTGCTTCCTGACCGCCCGCGAACTAACCACAAAGGAAGGCATCTTTGCCGGAGGCTCGTCGGGAGCGGCAGTCTGGGGCGCGCTCAAGGTCGCCAAGGCCGCTGGACCCGGCAAGCGGGTTGTGGTGATTCTCCCGGACTCGGGTACACGTTACTTGTCGAAGCTGTTTAACGACGAATGGATGAAGAACTACGGTTTCCTCGACGAGCGGCCCGAACTCGGCAGTGTCCAAAAGATCCTCGACCGTAAGCGCGGCCGCGAGATCATCTCCGCCAAATCCGACGAAAGTGTGCACAATGTCATCGATAAGATGAAGAAGTACGATATTTCGCAGCTGCCGGTGCTGGATCGTGACGAGTTGATGGGGCTGATCCGCGAAAACGACCTGTTAAGCATGCTGGTTAGCGGGCGCTACTCGCCCTCACAGCCGATCAAAGACGCGATCGAGCATGACTACCAGACGGTTTCTCCCCAAACGCCGGTGTCGCGGCTCGCGGAACTGTTTTCCAGGCAAAACGCCGACGTCGTCTTTGCGGTTGATAATCGCAAGCTGGTCGGTATCTTGACCAAGATTGATGTCATTGATTACCTTGCAGGAGCCTGATGTGAAAGATTACGATCCGACCAAGCACCGCTTCGAAACCAACGCGATCCACGCCGGGCAGTTTCCCGACCCGACCACCGGCGCCCTGACCTTTCCAATCTACCAAACATCGACGTACGCCCAGGAAGGCATCGGTGGCCACAAGGGATTCGAGTACTCGCGGACGAACAATCCGACCCGCAAGGCATTGGAGGACTGCCTGGCCGCTCTGGAAGGTGCCAAGTACGGTCTCTGCTTCGCCTCCGGCATGGCGGCGATCGGCAACGTTATGACGCTGCTCAAGGCCGGTGACCACGTGATTGCCTCTGATGACTTGTATGGCGGCACGCCGCGACTCTTTAACCGCGTCTATGCCGATTACGGGCTGCAGTTCACCTTTGTCGACAGCTCTTACACCGATCGGATTGAAGCAGCCATCAAACCGCACACCAAGCTGATCTGGATTGAGACGCCGACCAATCCGCTGCTGAAGATTACCGAGATTCGCGCGGTAGCCTCGCTGGCGAGCCGCAAGAATCTCATCCTCGTCGTCGACAACACGTTTGCCACGCCGTACCTGCAGCGCCCGCTGGATTTGGGTGCCGACATCGTCGTGCACTCGACCACGAAATACCTCGGCGGCCATGCCGATACGGTCGGCGGCACGGTAATCACCAACAACGAGAAGTATTTTGAGCGGCTCAAGTTCTGCCAGAATGCCGCCGGCGCCATCATGGGACCGTTTGATGCCTGGTTGACCATGCGCGGGGTCAAGACGCTGCCGATTCGTCTGGAGCGGCAATGCGAGAGTGCCATGCAGCTGGCGCAATACCTGGAAAGTCATCCCAAGGTCCGGCGGGTCATCTACCCCGGGCTCGATTCGTATCCACAAAAGACTATTGCGCAACGCCAGATGCGTCTGTTTGGCGGCATGATTTCTTTCGAGATCAAGGGCGGACTCGATGCGGCCAAGCGGATGCTGGCCGACATCAAGCTGTTTTCGGTCGCGGAGTCGCTTGGCGGCGTGGAATCGTTGATCCAGCATCCGGCAATGATGACACATGCCTCGGTGCCCAAGGAGGTCCGCGATGCTGTCGGGATCACCGACGGCCTGATTCGCGTGTCGGTCGGGCTCGAGGCGTACGAGGACCTCAAGCAGGTCCTCGATGATGCCTTCAGCCGGGCATAACCTCAGATACTGATATGGTCTTATTGAGCGGGTCCTTTCGACCCGCTCTTTTTCTCCCGTCTCCAAATCCCTGAATCATCGCGCCCGGTACAGCATCTAATCATGGGAGGGGACGGTGGACATGAAAGGATGAGTCGATGTATCAATCCAGCTATACTTTCGGGGTCGAAACCTCGATGACAGTGGCGCAGGCGCGCCAGAAGGTTGAAGAATTGCTTAAAGAAGTCGGCTTCGGGATCCTGACCGAGATTGACGTTGCCGCGACGATGAAAAAGAAGCTGGACGTCAGCTTCCGACCATACCTGATTCTCGGCGCCTGCAATCCCCGGATCGCGCATGAAGCGTTTCAGCAAGAATTGGAGATTGGCTCGCTCCTGCCCTGCAATGTCATCGTTTATCAGAATGACAAGGGCGGAGCCAATGTGGCTTTCATGGACCCGATGGCCGCGCTGGGCATCACTGGAAATTCCAGGCTGACGGCGCAGGCTGCGAAGGTTACCGAATTGCTGCGGAGCGTCGCCGCGAAGCTCTGAGCCGCCCACGCGCAGCACCACTAAGCGCGGGCTTGTGAAATCGTCGTCAAAGCGTTTCTATCGCGCATGCGATGACGAGGTTCCCGCTGAAAGATAAGGTCACTGCCATCGTGGCGGATGCCGCCAATAAGGGGTTCTTTCATCTTTACTCCGCGAATCTCGTCATGAATTTGCTGGCGTTCGGGTCGCAGTTGCTGGTCGCCAAGTTTCTTTCGGCGAACGAACTGGGCGACCTGAAGACGCTGCAGTCGTTCTTCGGTTTGGCCGTCATCGTGGCCGGCTTTGGGTTGAATACGGCAATCATCAAGCTCTGCTCGGAAGAACGACCGGATGCTGAGCGCGCGGCGATATTCCGCCAGAATCTCTTGGTCGCGCTGATACCTATCGTGCTTACCATGTTTGTCGGTGTCGTAGCCGCCAGGGTCGGGCTCTTGTCGCCGGAATCGCGAGTCAATCAGTGGATGCCGGCGCTGCTGCTGGCGCTGCCGGCTTCCGTGATTACAACCCTGATCATGGCCTACCTGCAGGCGCGCAAGCGGATCAATCTGATGGCGATGTCGCAAACATTGCTGCGGCTGGGCTCGGCGGTCGTCATCGTCGCCGCGACCTATGGGGCCGGATTTGCGGGATACATCTGGGCGGCAGTGTTGATGACGACGGCGATGGTCGTTCCGCTGGCATGGGTTGTGCGTGAGTCGTTGCGGGCACCGGCGGCAGGACGACCAGTATTCAGTGAGAGTTGGTCGATTGCCAAGTGGAGTCTGGGAGCGAACTTGATTGGAGCGCTCAACGGATTCCTCGATGTCTTGCTGCTCAACTACTGGACCGACGACCGGACGACGCTCGGCTACTACGGCTTGGCGACAATCTTCATTCTTGGTCTCAATCAAGTGACGATTACGATCCAGACGATCGCGACGCCCTATTTTTCCCAATACAGCCAGAGTCCCGACCGATTTCGTCAGGTGCTAAGGACTTACCAGCGTCGCCTTATCGCGCTTTCGGCGGGAATCGCCGCGGTCGGGTATTTTGCGGTGCCGGCGGTGATCAAGTGGGTTTATGGTGCTGACTTCGCCCCGGCTGGGATGTTCTTTCGGATTCTGCTGATCCGTTACTTCATCTGGAGCTGTCACGCGCTGCTGGGGACCGCCCTGATCGGGCTCGGACAGGTGAAATACAACTTCTACAGCGTCGTGATCGCTCTGGCAGTAACGCTGTTGCTATCGGCGGTATTGATTTCTAGTCATCAATTCGTGGGTGCGGCAGTCGCGCAGGCGATCGCGGGTGGAGTCACCTTCGTTGTCGTGGTCTTGATGACGCGCCACGTACTGCGAACCCATCTGAAATGACACCGAAAAAAAGAGGGCGCATGACTGCGCCCTCAGGACTGGTGATAACCTAACCGCAAATCAGGGGCACGACGCGCACGGCGCCGGTCCGCCGGCAAAGATGTAGTTGATCAAATACACGGCATCCGAAATCGAAAGCGCGCCGCTGCAATCAGCATCGCCGGACAAAAGCGGGTCTGGCGCCGGGCCGCCGGCGAAGATGTAATTGATCAAGTAGACCGCATCGGAGATGCTGACTGCCAAACTTCCGTCCGCATCGCCGCAGACCAGCGCCGGATCACAGGAATCAGGAATGCCGTTATCGTTGTTGTCCGACTCGATTCCCACCGCGATTTCACAACTGTCAAGAATCAGATTGTTATTGCAGTCGGTGATGCCGCCGACCGGCATGATCTTGTAGATTGTGCCGCTCTGGTAGAGCACATAAAGCTCGCCAAAGTTGTCCTCGGCAAAGGAGAAGAGGCCAAATCCGGGCAGCCCCAGCTCCGACGTGCGATCCTTGAAGTCGGTTATGCTGACACCGCTGTATGCGAAGGAAAACACCGTGCCCGCGCAGTAGTCGCCAAAGAAATAGTCGCCGACAACCGCCGGGATGGCGCAGCCGCGATAGACGTAGCCGCCGGTGATGGAACAGCCGAAGTCGTGGCTGTATTCGTAAATCGGGTCGGTGGTGATGCCGAGCGGATCGCAATTCGTCGCCGGTTCATAGCAGTGAGTGCCCTCCTTCAAGTCCCAGCCGAAGTTGATGTTGCCGCTGTCGGCGGCCGGCCGCCAGTTGATCTCTTCCCATTGGTTTTGACCGACATCGGCAATAAACATGGCGCCGGTCTGGCGGTCGAAGCTATTGCGCCACGGATTGCGCAAACCCCAGTAGAAGATTTCCTGGCGCTCGGTACCGCCAAAGAATGGGTTCGAGGGCGGAATGGCATAAGGCGAGCCGCCGTCGAGGTCAATCCGCAGCATCTTGCCCAAGAGAACGTTCAGGCTTTGGCCGTTCTCGAACGGATCGCCGCCGCCGCCGCCGTCACCGGTGGCGATATAAAGATAGCCGTCCGGGCCGAAGCCGATCCAGCCACCATTATGATTTGACTGGCTGGGATGGTTGAGCGGCAAGATCGTGAAGGCGCTGTCGGCGGCCGCGCTGTCCGGATTCGCCGCCGAAACCTTGTAGCGAGTCACCACATTGTTGCCGGCCGAATTGGTGTGGTAGGTGTAGAAATAACCATTTACTGCGTAATTCGGGTGAAAAGCCAGGCCCAGAAGACCCTCCTCGTTGCCCGTAGCTACCGGCGAGACGGAGAGAAACGGCTTGCTGAACAGCGAATCGCCGTGCAAATCCCAGATTCTGATGTCGGCGCGAGTCGCTACCGACGCGCTGCCGCGCTGCTCGACGATGAACAGGCGCCGATAATCGCCCGGCGGGGAAGTGGCAAACACCGGTCGACTCAGGCCGGAGGTCAAGATCTGTGATGTCACCTGTGGTTGCCCTTGCGCCGGATAGGCAGCCGCCAAGAGTGCGATGAAAGACACTGTCAAAAGGGTGCGTGGGTAAGGACTCATCGATATCTCCCTGAAAATCAAATTCTGTCTCAATCGGGCGGCGCTGCGCCGTGCCGTACTGACCGGAAGTAAGACGGCGGTTGACTACGGGTTCGTATTGGTGATACGTCGGTGAATGTCGATCTGATGAATCGCTATTCCCAAGAATTTAGCGCCGATTGGTGGGCGGGGTAAACGAAAAGAGCCGCTCCGGCGAGCGGCTCTTCTGCAGGCGGTTCTGAATGTCTCGGCTTAGTTGCCTTCGCCGCCCGGAGCGCCGCCCGGCGCCTTCGGTATCGGCTGGGCATTCTTCGGCATCACAAACAGTGATTCCGGCACGGCGCCGTTGATCGCAATCGAGTCGATTGTTACCATCTGCTGCATCGTCCGGCCGCCGGCATCTATTGTGGAATTGATTTTGAAGGGGAAAACGACGCCATTTACCGGCTTGTGGCCGGAAAACGTGGTGGTGCTGCTGGCTTCCTTCTCTTTCACGATATAGAAGGTTGTCGCATCGAAGAAATAAACGGTCGTGTCGTTGTCCTTGGTAACAAACTCGACCTTATACGCCTTAGCGCCCTTCACGAGATCCTCACCAGCATAATTGGCCTTGGCGCCTTTGGTCTTGTAATCCAGCAGGGGGAAGCGATCGACCTGCTTCATGGCCGCGTTCTTCTGTTCGCCTTCGAGAATGAAAGTCTGACCCATCTGGGTCGCCCAAGCGTCAGTACCGTTGGTGCCGCCGCCGCCCATCACCATATTGTTTGATGTTGCTTCAACATAGCTTTTGTTCGGCAACTTGATATACGTCTTGATTTCCAGGGGCATGCCTTCCATGAACATGCTGCCCTTGAGCATGAGGGTCGAAACGCCGCGCAATGTCTTCTCGCCGCCGGTCGCGGCAATATGCTTGGCGATGATCTCGTCCGCCGTCATTTCACCGACCGCCAGCGAAGCTAGCAGTGCGACCAGGGCGGTCATGAGTACAAGAATTCTTTTCACATCTTCCTCCAAGAATTGGGAGATAAGTTCTTTGTTCAGGGCTCTACGGTATAAAAGCGCTGAAGATTCTGCAAGGAGTTTGCGGGTACAAGCGAATGATGATTGTTGTTGCCAGCTTTCGCTGCGACCGTTATCATTTCTATTAGTCTACACCTGTTTCTGGCAATGGTTTCAACTACGGAGGTAATATGAGACCAGGCGCAAAGGCCTTTGTTCTGGCGGTCTGCCTGCTGGCGGTCTCCACATCGGCGCACGCGTTCCGTTTTTCGGTCGGCGCATTCGGCGGGCTCAACATGCCGATCGCTCAAGAAGATACCGAATCGGGCACGGTATTCGGAGTAAAAGGCCGCGTTCCACTGATCGGCTTCCTCGCGGTCGAGCCAAATTTCACCTACGTTAAGAACGGTGATGCCGAAGTGGAAGTCGGCGGCAACTGGAACGAGACGATGACGCATCAGGGCGGCAAGTACAACAGCTTCGGTGTCGATCTGGTACTGGGCAATGTGCTTGGATACAAAGGTTTCGGCATGTACGGAATATTCGGGCTGTCGTCGGCGAAGTTCCAGAAGGACGGCATACCGGATCTGACCAAGAGTACCTATTGGCTCGGACTCGGTTTCGAGTACAGCGTGACCGATCAGATATCGGTCGATTTTCGCGGCAAGGCGTTCATCTTCCCGTACGAGGACGACACCGAGAACGCTCCGAATCCCGACCTCAAAACCTCGCGCAAAAACGGCATGGTAACGGTCGGGCTGAATTACTACTTTGGATTCACGGAGTAAATGCAGATGAAGAGAACAATGAGTATTTCGATCAAGCTGCTGCTCGCGGCGCTGGCGGTCTTTCTCTGCATGGGCGCCAATTGCATCACGACCGGCAATCTCATGATCATTGAGTACATCGACGATTTTGCCGCTCAGACCGAGTCGAGCCTGGATCGCGAACAAGTCGATTTGAGTACTAATGACGACTGGAACGAGCACAAGGATGACATTGCCGCAATCGACGATATCGGCTTCGCCTGCCGCATCGAGAACCTCGGCGCCCAGCCGGCCGGTGGCCAGCTGTTCCTGTTCAAGCCCAAGAACGAGAACGATTCGCTCGCATCCTACAGCGACGTACAGTCGAAGGGTACACTCGTGCTGGACGGAATCGTCGTCGAACCGGGCGCGACGCGCGAGATCAAATGGCAGGAGTCGTATGACTATCTGCAGAATTTCGAGAAGGCGAAGCAGATTATCTTCACCGAGAAGTTCCAGGTCTACTTCGTGGCCGACAAAACGCCCTTCAGCATCCAAGTCCGAGACATCGTTCTGTTCCTGTCGGTTGCCGGCAAGGCCGATTAGTCCATCTTCTTCAAGTTGAAATATCCGGCGGCGGGTGGTGTCATCCGCCGCTGTTCATTTGTGGGACTCAAGCCAGTCCCGGCAAGAGCTGGAGGATGCCGGTGCAGATGAACTCGACAGCGATCGCCACGAGTATCAAGCCCATGACGCGTGTCACGGTGTTGACTCCAGTTTGGCCGAGTTTCTGGCTGAGCGGAATCGATAAGCGAAAGAGAATCCAGACGATAAATGCCACCAGGATGATTGAGCCAACGATGAACGCCCGATCGAACCAGCCTTCGCTGCGCAACGAATAGATGATGACGGTGGAAAACGCCGCGGGGCCGGACAATAACGGGATGGCCAGCGGAACAACAGCGACATTGGACTTGGCGACGGCCTCTTCTGCTTCTTCCGGCGTCTGTCGCGCCGGGCTGACCTTGGCGTTGAGCATCGAGATTGCCAGCAGCAGGATCAGGATTCCGCCGCCAACTTGGAACGAGGCGATGCGAATGCCGAAAAACTTGAGAATCGGTTCGCCGATGAAGCTGGCGGCGATCAGCACGAGTGCGAAGACGATGACGGCGATGCGCGAGGTGCGGGCACGCTGAGCCGGGTTTTCGTCGGCCGTGACGCTCAAAAAGATCGGCACCGCACCGAGCGGGTCGACGATGACGAAGATGGCCATGAAAACTTCGATATAGTGATGCCAGTTCACCGTCACTCCTCCGGAGCTTGATCTAATGCCGATCAATCCGGAAGGCAAGGAAAATGTGCTGCGGCAGCGGCCAGCGGGAAAGGCGTGGCGCGCAGCGCTCCGGATTTATACCTTGTCGACCGGAAGGAAATTACGACGAGGTACGGCAAGTGGATGTCAAGTTGATCAGAGAGTTCCTCAAACAGATTGAATTGTTTCGCGATTTGGATGAAGGTGAGATGACGCAGGTCATCACCAGTCTCGAAGAGCATCATTTCGAGCCACATGCGCTGCTGTTTTCGGAGAATACGGCGCGCACCGAAATGTACCTGATTTACAGCGGCGAGGTGGAGCTTTTCAAACGTTCGCCATACGGCGAAGAGACTCGGCTGACGATTTTCTCCAAGTTCGATTTCCTCGGCGAAGGCGCGCTGATGGAGGACTACCCGCACAATACTTCCGCGCGCACGCTCCTGCGGTCGACCCTGCTGACGATCAACCGCGAAAAGTTTCTGCAGATGTCGCAGGATCAGCCCTCGATCGGCTACAAGCTGATCTCGCGGATCGCCCGCGTGATTTCGCGGCGGATGCGCCAGGCAAGCACGCGCGTCGTTAACGTCGCGGCCCAGTACGTATCCGGGCGCACGCGCACCGAACACGATCTGCTGGGCGACCGTGAAGTTCCGGCGGAGTCGCTCTATGGAATTCAGACACTGCGGGCGCTGGAGAACTTCAACATCTCCGGCATCTCGCTGGCGTACTACCCGGAATTGATCAGCGCCCTGGCCGCAGTGAAGTTGGCGGCGGCGCGCGCCAATCACGAGCTGGGCCTGCTGTCCCAGCCGATTGCCGAGGCAATCGCGCAGGCTTGCAGCGAAATCATGAACGGACGTCAACACACGCAGTTTGTGGTGGATATGATTCAAGGCGGCGCCGGCACCTCGACCAACATGAATGCGAACGAGGTGATTGCCAACCGCGCCCTCGAGATTCTGGGGTACGAGCGCGGAGAATATAAGTACTGCCATCCCAACAATCACGTCAACCTGTCCCAGTCCACAAATGATGCCTATCCGACGGCGCTCAAGATTGCCCTGATCAATAGCAACGCCCGGCTGACGGAAGTGCTCAGGCAATTGATCGATTCCTTCCAGCGCAAAGCGGAAGAATTCCGCGACGTGATCAAAATGGGGCGGACGCAGTTGCAGGATGCCGTGCCGATGACG
Organism: Candidatus Zixiibacteriota bacterium; assembly: GCA_020853795.1. Taxonomy (NCBI): domain Bacteria; kingdom Pseudomonadati; phylum Candidatus Zixiibacteriota; species Candidatus Zixiibacteriota bacterium. The sequence goes on along the minus strand of JADYYF010000179.1, from coordinate 11,236 downwards.
CTGGGGCAGGAATTCGAAGCGTATGCGGTGACGTTGGAGGAGGAAATCGATCGCTTGCAGCAAAACGCGGCGCTGTTCCTCGAAGTGAACATGGGTGGCACCGCGATTGGAACCGGCATCAACGCCGACCCGCGCTACTCGGCGCACGTGATCCAGCATCTGCGCCGGATCACGGGGCTGGAGATTACGCTGGCGAAGAATCTGGTGGAGGCAACGCAGGACACCGGAGCCTTTGTGATGTACTCCTCCGCGATCAAGCGGTTGGCGGTCAAACTCTCCAAGATCTGCAACGACCTGCGCCTACTGGCCTCGGGACCGCGGGCGGGATTCCACGAAATCAATCTCCCGCCGATGCAGCCGGGGTCAACAATCATGCCGGGGAAGGTCAATCCGGTGGTGCCGGAGGTGGTCAATCAGATCGCTTTCCTGGTGATCGGCAACGATCTGACCGTGACGCTGGCAACTGAAGCCGGGCAACTGCAGTTGAATGTGTTCCTCCCCATCATCGCGCACAGCATGTTCGAGTCGATCGAAGTGCTCAAGAACGGCATGTTCACGCTCAAACATCGCTGCATCGACGGCATCACGGCGAACGCCGACCACTGTCGCCTGATGGTCCAGCAGTCGATCGGACTGATTACGGCTCTGAACCCGGTCCTCGGCTACGAGACGGCCAATGCCCTGGCCAAAGAGGCGCTGGCCTCCAATCGCGGCGTGTATGAGTTGGTGCTGGAGCGCGGATTGATGACCCAGGCGCAGCTCGATGAATTGCTCAAGCCGGAGAATATGATTCGGCCGCGCTTCCAAGATAGGGCTTGATCGCGCTCGATTAAGCTGTATCATAATCTCGATGTTGACCCCGGATTCGGACCCGATCACAAACCTCTGCCAAGGACTTTGAGCCATGACCGATAATCTGCGCTACAATGTCGCCGACCAGCGCCTGAGCTATAACGGGCGGCTGGAGGAGTTTAAGTTCGAACAAGACCGCATCATCGAATTCAATCACCGCCACAAAACGGTACTCAACAAATACGAATTGGCGCTGGAAAGCTGCACGATTCTCAACCTCAGCAATAAGATCAACTATCAATCCAACCTTGGCGCGCTGCGTAACCGCCAGTTGCGCCAGTCGGTGATCCTGTCCGCCGCCCTGTCGGCCGTGGCCGTCGGGCTTCACGGTCGCGGCAGCCTCCGTCAGGTGCCGAAACATTTGGTTACCAGCGAGCTGAAGAACAATCTCAAGCGCGCCAATGATCGCACGGCGGCTCTGATCATGTCGGAAGTCCTGCAGATTACCACCGAGACGTTGCCGGTGGGTGAGGAAGTTATCATCGAATCGGCGATCACGGAAGGCGTGCGGGTCAAGCCGGGCGTGGAGGCCGGGGGTAATCCGACGATCGCCGTCGGCGCCGTCTTCGGCAAGCCGGAGCACCGGGCAATCTACGGACTGCGGATGCCGCCGAACGTTGAGTTGTTGTCGATGGGCAATGACGTGATCGACGGTACCGGCAAGTCAGTTGAGGGACTGCACTCGAGCTTCACCGCCTTGATGCTTACGGAGTCGGGGGTCAAACGCCATCTGCCCGACACCTACGTACAGCGCTGGATGGCGAGCGCGCCGTTTGAGGAGTTCAATCCGCGCGAGACCAAGATCGTCGAAATCGCCGAGATTCTCGCGGACGCATACGGAATGTCGGGCAAAGACCAACTGAGCGCGTTCTTCCTTGATCGCCAGCGGCATCGTTACGCGATGGATATTCTCAATCGGGCGGGAGTGGCGACGCCGTTCGACAAAGACGGCGACTTGATGCCGGCGATCGTAATGGGACTGGAAGGCTTGGCATTTCCGGATGGACGGCCCCTGTCGTCGATGATCGGCGAGATCGGCGGTTCGGCGGAGTGGGCCGTCGGGGTGCTGCCGCTGGTCTGGCGCGGCGGACAGGCGATCGGTATGCTTACCAGCCAGTCGTCGCTCACGCGCAAAGACCTGACTGAAGAAGAGCTGTGGAAGGAGCGCTTCCACTTCACGGAAGACGAGTTCATGTCGATCCAGGACGCGCGCTTCCAGCGCAAGCCGTATTTCACGATCAAGGACATCCTCGACGACCCGATGGCCGGCGGGATCGCCGCCTTTGGCGCGATCACTGACAGCTTCTATGTCCCGGTACTCAAGGGGGTGGAGGCCGATGCCGAACGCGGGCGTATCCGCGTCAACGTGCTGGTCGTGAACTCGATCGGCATGGTCGATGTGTGGCTGTTGGAGTTTTCCTGCAACAACAGCGTGAGCGAAACGACGCGTTTGATGATCAATCCGAAAGAAAAGCTGGAGGAGTTGGCCAGCAGCGACCTGGAGAGCGCCATCGGTGCGATGCTTGACAATCCGCGTGAGCGTAGCCGCTTCTGGATCTTCTTCAACAATGAGTACTATCCGGCGTTGATCCCGATCCATGATAAGGTCGTGCTCTTGAATAACGCCGTCAAGGCGCTGCTGGAGCGCAGCGTGCTCAATGAACGGGATCGCGAGATCATCAAGACCACGCAGAAGCTGGCGCCAGAACTGTTCGTCAATTCCGAATTTTGATCAACTGCCGGGAGATCCTTCAAGGTCTCCCGGCGCTTACTTCACTCCAGCATCACTTCGAATTCGATCTCGTCGCGAATCGGGAGCCCGTAACAGCCGGTTGCGGGGATGGTCGGCTTCAGGCGGCGCGACTCCGTGATGGCGTCGTGATGAATCTTGATTAGACGCAGCCCGAGCCGGGCGTAGAAGCGGATGGCATCGATATTGTCGTTGGTGGTGATCAGCCAGAGCCGCCGGCAGCCGGCGGATCGTGCGGCCGCAATGGCGGCGTTCATCACTGCTGTGCCGACACCGGAGCCTTCGCGGAACGAATTGAGCGTGACGATCTCGCATTCATGGCCCACGATCTGGTAGGTTAGTAATCCCAGGCACTGCTCTCCGGCAACGGCGACGATACCCGGCAGTTGGGAGGCGTCGACTAAGTGTCCACGCGAGGCGATCCGATAGGAAGTCCAGTGCTCGATCAGCGTCGCTTTGAGCCAGTCGCGGTCGGTGGTCGCCAGTGGCCGAATGTTAAACTCGATCATCGGTTCTTACCTCGTTGTCTTTGCGCGATGTACACTCCCAACAGGACCAAGGCGCCGCCGAGAGCCGACAACGTTCCAAAGGGCTCCTTCAGCAGGGGCACGGCCAGAGTTGTCGTTGCGATTGGCTCCAGATAGAGAAAGATGCCGGCGCGTGCTGCTCCCAGACCGGCGACACCCTCCTGCCAGAACCAGTGGGCCAATGCGGTGGCCAGAACGCTCAGCACCAACAGCGCCACAATCACATCAGTCGGCAGGTGTCGAAATGAACTCCAATCGGAGAAGAGTAGCATGTAACCCAGCATCACCACGGCGGTCGGGAGAAGAACTCCAAGAGTTACCAGCAACGGCGGCCGCGACCGTGCCAGATCGCGCGTAACGACGGTGTAGATGGCCCAGGTGTGCGCCGAGGCCAGGACCAGCCAGTCGCCGGTGCTCTTAAGCCAATCGAGGTCGCCGATCTTGCCGCGCGAGACCAGGAGCAAGATTCCGGTGGTTGCCACCACGATACCAATGAGCTGTGATAAGTGGATCTTCTCACGCAGAAAAAAATACGATAACACGACCGTAACGAGCGGTGTCACTGAGATAATCCAGCCGGTATTCGTGGCCGTAGTGTACTTGATGCCGGTGATTTGGATCAGGAAGTGTGCGGTAATAATCAGAGACCCCAGCGCCATACGTCGAATGGTCGAAGCATCGAGGTCGAAGGGCACCCGTTTGACCTTGGTAAGGACAAAGAGAATCGGCAGGGCGATCAACATGCGCAGGCCGAGTAGGTCGGCGGGCGATAGATGTCCCAGACAGATCTTGGTCGCCACGAACGACCAACCCCAGATGACGACGGCAAACAGCAGTTGCAGGATGGGGATCATTGAGCTTTGAAGGGGCTTAGAGCCAGTGTCGGCGCCGGAAATACCAGATCAGGCCGGCCGAGATGGCAAGACTCACGACCCAGAAAAGCATATAGCCGTATGGCCAAAGCAACTCCGGCATATTGAAGGGTCCCGCGGCAGTGTCAAAATTCATGCCGTAAACGCCGGCCAGAAACGTGAGCGGGATAAAGATTGTCGCAATAATCGTCAGCAGTTTCATCACTTCGTTGGTCTTGTTGTTAATGCTCGATAGGTAGAGATCAAGCAGGCTGGCTACGGTTTCACGCTGCGATTCGACGGTATCCATCACCTGCACGACGTGCTCATAGAGGTCGCGGAAGTAGGGTCGGCTGGCGTCCTGAATCAATTTGCAGTCGGCCCGTTCCATTGCGCTGAGCGCCTCGCGCAACGGCCACACGGCCCGGCGCATTTCAATGAACATCCGCTTCAGATCATAAATGGTCGACATATTCTCCGGCCGGGGCGCGCGAATGAGACGTTTCTCGACGGCGTCGACGCGTTCACCCAGCCGCTCCAGAACGACGAAGTAGTGGTCAACGACGGCATCGATGAGCGCATGCGCCAGGTAGTCGGTCGCGATAAAGCGCTGGCGCGGGACCGTTTTGCGGATGCGCTCGCGGATCGGGTCAAAGACGTCCCCTTCAACTTCCTGAAACGAAATGACAAACGACTTGCCGATCACCAGGCTGACCTGCTCGGAGACGATCTGACCGGTGCGCGGTTCGACGTAGAGCATGCGTAACATCAGTACGACGTATTCACTGTAGTCCTCGAACTTCGGCCGCTTGGTCGTGTTGACGATGTCTTCGAGCAACAACGGATGGATTCCAAAGCGCTTGCCGATCGCCTCCACCACGTTGAGGTCGTGCACACCTTCGATATTAATCCAGGTGACTGTTTCCGGCGCCGGAGAGAGCTGCCACTCGTCGAAGCGCTCGATGCGATACTCCCTGAGTGCGGTCGCGTCGTATTCCATAGCATCAATTGTTACCTTGGAAGTACGATCAAGGCCGACGTAGACGAGCGCGCCGGGAGTGAGTCCCAACTTGCGCGTAAGCTTCTGACTTGAGTGGCTCATGGTATTCCTGACTGCAGGCGGCCCCCAATAAAGCCATTTAAACTCTGCGGGAAACAAAATTTTGCGGGCCGGTGAGGACGCCTCCACAAACCTTCGGGAGGCGTCCGAACGAAACTTCAGCGCACGTCGTAACGTGAGAATGCTACAAACGCTGCACCGAAGGCCAGAATCGAGTACAACGCCAGCAATCCGAAGTCGACCACCGTCGCGGCGGCTGCGCCCATCAGTGGATATTGCGGCGGTGTGAAGCGCGGCAGCTGGCTGACGTCTAGAGCGCCTTGGTCGCGCGGTGTACCGATCTTGAGCCCTGACTGCGTGTCAATCGAAATCGTAAACGCTCCGGAGGCGCCGCCCTCCGCTTGTTTGGCTTCGACGAACTCCAGGAACTGATCGCGGAAGTTGCGCAACGACTCCTCATAGCGGGATTTCAGTTCGACTCCGGTACCGGCGAGATTCATCGCGGCAAGCAGATAGGCCGAAGCCGGCGAGAAACGTGACAACGTAAAGGCCAGCCGCTCCTGCGTTTTGTGGCGATTCTGCAGATCGATGTTCAACTTGGTCTGGTACGTTTCGATCTCCTGCTGTACGGCTTTGCGGGCCGCGTCGTCCTCTTCCATGTACTTCCAAAGCTGCTCATCGGATACCGCTTGCGAGTTGCCGTCGCCATTGGCGCGATCTGCGTTGCGCTCTTGCCAGCGTTTCTCTTGCTCTTCGTAGAACGCCTGCCAGCGGTCCTTGGCGAAACCCTCCGACTGCCCCTCAATTTCCGCCACGCTGGGCACCGGCAGGAGCTGGCCAGAGATGATAACGCCGGCGCGCGGAATGATCAGGATGAAGACAATCCACCCGACCAAGGCCAGCAGGAACGAAACGGACGGCCGTCTGGTCAGCGCCGATATCAGTACACCGAAGGCCACGAAGAAGGTGAAATACAGGACCGACACGGCCATCAGCATGAGCAGTTTGAACCAATGATCTGTGGTTAAGGGTACATGGAAGGCCATCACCAGCAGCAGGCAGAGCAGCAGCGGAATCATGATTGGGATAACCAATCCCAACCAGCCGCCAATGCACTTGGCCAGCAGGTAGCGCGCTCGCGGCACTGGATTGGCGAAAACCAGTTTGAGCATTCCCTCTTCGCGTTCGCCGTTGATGGCATCGTAGGTGAACAGGATCGCCAGCAGCGATAACACCACTTGGACAATGAAGGCGAAGTCGATGAATCGAAAGAGGGCGAAGATGGGGTCATCGGAATAGGCGCTATTGCGCAGCTTGACAATCTCGCGCGTGCTAATGCTCGAAAAACGCCCGAGATCGTAGCCGAGTCCGGAGACGAAGACTTGCATCGGATCGGGCTGGCGATAGGCGCGGTAAGGGATATTGTGCCAGCCGGTGGCTTCGCGCGCTCCTTCTTCGACCAATTGCGTCGCAGTCTCGTATTGGCGGACGGCGTTACGGTATTCCTGAATTCCGATGAAGACACTGAGCAGCATCAACACGGCGCAGATCAAGAACGTGGCTACGAATTTGGGGCTGACGATGATCGCTTTGAGTTCCTTGACTATCAGAGTTCCCAGCATAGTTCCTCTCCCAGTAAAAGCTACCTGACGTCATAGCGCAGGAAGGCGACAATCGCCCCGGCGAAAAAGACGAAGTTGTAAAGCACCAGCAGAACGATATCGAATCCCGCTGCCGCCAGCGATGCTGCGAAGCTAAGGGGTCGATACACAAACTCGGGAATTTCCGTCGGATCAATCGGCTCCGGTTCCTTCTCGTCGTCGGAGAAGGAACGGACGACGATCATCCGCCCTCCCGGCACACTCCCGGTCTTCTCTTTCATAAACTTGGCGTAACCTTCCTGGTAGGCCGTGGCCTCCTCCTTGTAATGCTGCTTGAGGTTGAGCGAGGTTCCGGCCAGATTGGTGAGCGCCAAAGAGAGGGAAGCAGCCGGCGAAATGCGGGCCAGGCCGAGCGCGACTTGCTCTTGTTCGTGCTGCTTGTTGGTGCGTTGCTCATTGAGACGCTCGGAGAATTCCTTCATCTTCTGGTCGCGCTTGTCGGCGGCTTCTTCCATGAAGCGATTCAATTCGGCCATCGTGGCCTCCGGGTCTTGTTGATGGCTCGGTTTGAAGTTCTTCCAGTTCTCCCGATCCTCCTGAAATTGTTGCATCTGAAAGCGCATCTTCTGCGATCCGATCTCGTCCACGGATGGCACATCAACCGCCCGGCCGGCCAAAACGACGGCCGCGCGCGGGACGATCAACACGCACATAATCCATGCCGCCAGCAGCAGCAGAAAGGAGCTGGAGGAACGCTGCGTCAAGGCCGAGACGAAGATGGCCAGAGATAAGAACAGCGCAAAATAGAGCAGACCCGAACCGATGATCAGAACCAATCGTCCCCAATCCGTCCCCGTCATCGGAACTCCCAGCAGCGGCAACAGCAGACACCCGATCCCGAGTGCCAGCAGGAGCGGCAGAATCAGGGCGGCGCCGGCGCCGAGCAGTTTGCCCAAGATGTAGACGTGGCGCGGTATTGCGTTCGCGAAGGACAATCTCAGGGTGCCGCGTTCCTTCTCGCCGCTGATAGCATCATAGCCGAGCAGAATCGCAAACAGCGACAACACCACCTGGAACAAGAACTCAAGATCGAGGAAGCGGAAGACGGCGTAGATCGGATCTTCATTAAACTTGCTGTCCTGCGCTGACAGCTCGCCGCGGCCCTGGATCTCGGTCGTGCGTCCGATGTCGTTAGCGATGCCAGTGACCAGCGCCGCGACCGGCTCCGGCGGCAGGAAGACGCGGTGCGACTGAATGTTGAACCAGTCGGTGAGGCCTTCGAACTGCCGCAGGTTTTCGGCCTTGGCGGCTTCGTACTGGGACTGGCTGGCCTGAAAAGTCCGCGCGCCAACATAGAAGGTGATCAGGATCAGCGCCGTGCAGGCGCCGAAGATGACGGCAAATTTCGTCGTCCCGATAATATCACGAATTTCCTTTTCGATTACGGTGGACAGCATCTTCGTTCTCCTCAGGCGGCGACGCCGTTATGGCCGGCCATGTATTGCATGTACAGCGCTTCCAGATCCTGCCCGACCAGATCCGCGGCTTGGCGTTGCATGATGATGCGACCCTCGTTCATGATGGCGACGGTATCGGCAACTTCCTTGGCGCGGAAGATGTCGTGGGTCGACATCAAGATCGCCTTGCCCTCGGCGCGCAGTGATTCGAGCAGGCGGAGAAAATCGTGGCCGGCCTGGGGGTCGAGACCGGAGGTTGGTTCATCGAGCAGGACGGCGGGTGCGTCCTTGAGAATTGCGATGGCGATGCCGCATTTCTGGCGCATTCCTTTGGAGAATCCCTTGAGCCGCTTGCCGTGCGCCTCCTCCGCCAGGCCGACTCGCAACAAGACAGCACGATAGTCGTCGCGGGTATACTGGGTCTTGCCGCCGAGGCGGGCGAAAAAGTCGAGGTTTTGAATAGCGGTGAAATTCGGGTAAAGCATGACATTCTCGGACACATAGGCCACGAACTGCTTTGCCCGCAGGGGTTCTTGATGCGTAACGAAGCCGTTGATGCGCGCTTCGCCTTCACTCGGCTCAATAAAGTTGAGAAAGAGATTGATGGTCGTGGTCTTGCCGGCGCCATTGCCTCCGAGGACCGCAAAGATTTCGCCGCGGTTAACGGAGAAATTGACGTGATCAAGCGCCAGTACACCATCCTCGTAGCGCTTGGTCAGTTGCACGGCTTCGAGCATTGGACTGGTGCCGGTCATGATGGGTTCGCTCACTTTGATCTCCTTTATCAGATTGCCTTGACTACCTGCGCGAGAGTCTGATTCCGAAAATGACGATGCCTGCCACCAACCCGACAATCAACATCAGCAGGAGCGCGGTCCCGACGAAATTGGAGTCGGGCAGGATTTCCACCGTGACCGACTTGTCCTCGCCGTTGACCGGTTGGCCGTTGGACTGTCCGGTCGAACGCAGGCGCACTTCGTATTTGCCGGCGGCGACGTCGGCGGCGGGCTTGATCTTCAGACTGACGCGCTGTTCTCCACCGACATCGAGCTTGGTCACGGTCGCCGGCGTGATTTCGCGTTGCCAGTTCAGCGGCAGATCCGACTTGACTTCGATATTGTCGAGCCGGTGGCTGCCTTCGTTGACGAGGTCGAGATTCATGTCGACGCAGCCATCGGACGGAATGGCGTAGTAGAGCTGTGGCGCCCGCACCAGCAGTTTGCCCTTGCCGCGCGGCAGCACCTCGAGGCGTGCATAACCAACATCAAGAGCTTCGATCTCCTCCACGCTCCAGGTTTTGGCCGCGAGATCGCGGAGCGCTTCGGCCTTTTCACGCGGAACCACCATAACGTAAAAGGGGAGCGGTCGGTCGAGTGTAACGGACTCGGTCGGGCGGTCCGGCAGGCCGATTTCGAGCGCAGCCCGCTTCGTGTGCGTGCTTTCGGTGAACTTGAACTGACTTAATCGCGCCTGCCCCGAAGGTTCTTTGAAGAACCGTGAAATCTGTTCGGGCAGATTGACGACCTCCAGACTGAAGGTGTTACCGGCGCCGGAAAACAGCTCCAGTGTCAGATCGAACGTTGCCGCCTTCCCCAGTTCAACCTCCTGAGAGAACTGCTCCGATTGCACTGCCACCTTGTTGACCGACGCATCTTTCTGGAGGAAGATCTTCATGCTGCGCTGGGTGCCGCTGCCATAGATCATGTACACTGTGACAGCATCGAGTTCCTGCAGCAGTGCAAAGTCGATCACTGCCGGCTCGCCGAAGCGAAGTTGCCCGATCTTGGCCTCGTAGGGCTGGCTGATCGTGGCGCCGGCCTCATTGAGCAGGGAGACATAGACGTTGTTGATGATGTCGGGTTGCAGCGAACGAAACAGCTCATCGTCGAGATTGACCAGCTTGTAGAATTCCTGGCTGCCGCCGGAAGTATTGGCCAGGGTCAACCGCACGCGCCGTTCGCCATTCTTGCCGTGATACTTGACCGCACTTTGAACCGTGATGTATTGCTCCTCGAACAACACCGCCAGGAGCGACTGCTGGTAGTTGACCTCCGCATCGGCGAAGAGATTGTGGGCGCGGTCCAGTTCCGCCTGCGTGATCAGGCCGCGTCGAAACATCTCCTCCTGCCGGGCGAATTCAGCGTGTGCCACCTCATAGGCTTCCTTGGCACGCTTCAAGCCCAGCAGGCGATACTTGTCGTCACGCTGATTGAAGGGAACGTTTGACTGTGCAAGAGCAGCGGCGATCCCGAGCACCACGATCAGACTGATCAACGCAGCGGCAGATCTCATCATGGGCTACTGCGATTGCCGTTTCTCGATGATCAGCGGAGCCGACGTGCCGGCCGGCTTCTTGATCTTGATCTGTTTCGTTCCGTCACCCTGTTTCAACGTCAAGGCGACAAAGTCACCGACGGCGATCTTGCCATAACGTAGTTCAAAGTCGCCCACCGAAACGACTTTGGTGCCCGCCAGTTCCAGAATTTCGTCGCCTTCCTTGAGCGACAATGCCTGAAAATTCTCCTTGGCGTTCGGCAGCACGTGCGCGACGATGACGCGGTCGCCGTCCGCCTTGACGATGATCCCCAGATCCGGGAAAGCCGCCACCTTGCCGTCGGCCCCGCCCAGAGTGACGAAACTTGCACCCCCGCCTCCGCCTTCGGGCGCGCTCAGGCGCACTTCTCGCTTCGGTAGTTTCTCCGGATCGCACTTGACGAAGCTTACGATCATCAGCTGCCGGTCGCGACGAATTCCCAGCTTCACCTCGGCGCCAATTGCCAGCGCTTCATAACCGTCTTTGAGATCCTTGATCGAAGTCAGTTTCTTACCGTTCAACATCAGGATTTCGTCGTCCCGTTTCATGTCAACTGCGCGATACCCCTCCGGCCGCTGATCGCCCGGTGCGATCAGATCGATCTTAAGATTGCTATCCGCGCTCACGATCACCGCACCGGTCTCCTGCAGGATGAACACATCGCCCGGTTTCATCATCCGCATGATCGGGCGCTTATCGTCGGCAGCGTCGGTCCGGTCCAGGATCATTCCCAGCAGGAGGCTGAGCAGCAGCGCTATGACGATCTCCAACGTGATTCTCTTCATGAGCATTATCTCCTCTCTGTGAAATCTGTGGTCGTTGGT
>JADYYF010000178.1 GCA_020853795.1 Candidatus Zixiibacteriota bacterium | reverse complement strand
TCGACTTGATTTTCATCCCCGGCGGCAGATTGATCACTTCTTCTTCACTGGCACCGAAGGTGAAGCCCAGCGCGAACGGGTACTTGCGTTCCGGCAGCGACGCCGACGATAGCAGGTATTTGGAGATTATCTCGAAGGCGCCCATCGATACCGGGCTTTTCATCAACACGAATTCGCCGGCTGCGGTCGGGTAGTTTTCGACCTGATAGGAAATCTTTAATTCGAACGGCTTTCCGAGATCCTCGGGATCGGAGAAGGTGAGGTTGGTCAGGCGCGCGCCGGGGTAGACATCCTGGAGCAGGTAACTCCATACCATCGACATCTGCGCCGACGGGACGGACTTCGCCCAGGAGCGAATCGCCAAGTCGTAGATGCCGTCGGTGGTGATCGTCACTTCCGAGGTCAGCAGGCCGGTCTCGGTGAGATTCGTGACCGCTTTGATGGCGCCCATGTTTTCGCGCGCCGGTGTCAGCGGCGTATCGGCCAGCTTCTCACCCTTGTCATCGCAGACCAGGACTTGCTGCTGGCTTTCGACGGCCGGCAGCCAGTCGACCGAATTGTTGATCGTCGGATCGGCATAGGTCAAGCTGCCGTCAGCGTTCGGAATCGCGACGATCGCGTGATTGAAGTAGAAATGGGGGATGTCGGAAGCGACCTTATCCCCGACCATCGTCAGCACCACATTGCTGGGCACATCGGCTTCGCGCAGCATCGCCACCATGAGCGTGGCGACGTCGCGGCAGACGCCGTACTTGGTCTCGAAAGTTTCGGTAGCCGGTTTGGGCTCAAGCCCTTTCTTCTTGCCGGTGCCGAGTCCCATATAGCGGATTTCCTGAGCGACGAAGCGATAGATGGCGTCGATTTTTTCGTCGCGCGTGGTCTTGCCGGCGGTGAGTTCTTTCACCTTTTCTCGCAGGCCGTCATTCATCGTCATCTGTTTGCCGGCCATGTCATTCCACCAGCGGCTGATTTCCTCCCAGGAACCGATCGTGCTGAAGATCACCGTCGGTGCGATTTCGGCGAGGGACGGCATGGCGGGTTCGGGAATGATGCGGTCGACGTTTTCCGCCGTCCAGGTGTACTTGATTTTGTCCCCCATCTCCTTCTGGGCGAACTTCACTTTGCCGTTCTTGACGATGTACTTCAGGGGGAGAGATTTCGGCCCGACGACATTGACTTCTTTGTAGACAACCGGGTCGAAGCGCTGAAAGATTTGCAGGCCGTCAAACTCGGCCTCAAGCGGCGACCGGAAGACGTAGTCGTCGACGCTGAGCTCGATGCAATCGCCAACTTCGAGATTCTTGAACGGGATCACGCGTTCGAGCGCATCCTGCTCGTAGATGTTCATTTCTTCGGAGGAGGCCGAGGAGATGTCTTTCATATCCTCCCGGGGGACATCGATGATGGTGCCGTCCTGCTTGATCACGCGCGCCACCGTTACGACGAGCGTATCGTAGATGCGATAAAACGGCACCCGGATCTCGCCGTAGTCTCTGAAGCCGGCTTCGGTCATGATCTTGGCCAGCACGTAGTCGCGGGCCAGGCAGGTGCCGTCGGCTTGGTACTCATAATCGGTCTGGTTTTTGATCACGATGGCGTTGGCGTCGGGATACTTCTCCAGTCCCGGCGCTTTCTTGATCAACGCGGCGGTTTCTTTGCTCAATTCCGAGCCGAGGCCGGGCACGGTGAGACCAAACGCCAATAGCACGAGCGCGGCCAGCAAGCCGAGCGCATGAGTTTTTCCTGAGAACATGGGGTACTCCTTACCGTTCAGGGACGGATATGTCATCTTTGCCAAAATGCCATTCAAACGAGGGCCGGTGCGCGGCCACGCTGAAGAAATCATAATCAATCGTAATTGAGGCGCAAGGGGTTCATTAATCTCAATATACCGGAGGCGCGGGTGAAATGTTTCACGGCGTGGGGCGGCACGGGTCACGCAACTCGACCAAAGTCGCGCCCCAGGAGCCGGGGGATTCGCTGTCGAGTCGGAACGAGCGCACGCGGGGATCGCGTTCCAGCAGTGCGTGCACCGTGCGGCGCAAATTCCCGATGCCCTTGCCGTGGATGATCCGCAGCGACAAGATGCCGCGTTCGAGGCAGGCGTCGATGTACGCCGGGATCAGCTCCTTGACATCCTTTGGCGCAAAGGCATGCAGGTCGAGTATTCCATCGATCGGGTATTCAATCGGGTCGTCGGCATCGCCGGGCATGACATCACCTCGCGCAGGCCACTTTGGCCTTGTCCGAATTGGCGATTCACACTATATTGGTTGCTGTCGAGCTTGGCGACCTCCCCAATCCGGCTGGCACAAAGATAGTCGGGTTCTACTTCGGTCGCTATCGTTGTTTACTGCTATCGTTCGGTAATTGTCCTTGATCCAACGGAAGTCAACAATTCGAATCCACCTTGCTGCGGCTGCTGTCATCGTATGGGCGGGAGTCGCCCCGGCCGCGGATTATCGCTTCGAAGTCGGCACGATCGAGGCCCTGCCGGTTGTTTTCAACCCGGCAGAGATTAGCGAGACCACGGCGGTCGAGCCGGTGGCGGAGCGGGCAAAGCCCTGGCCGTTTCCGGGACCGCTGCCGCAAGCGGCAAACGAAGTTTCGCAATACCAGCCGGGTAATCCGAGTCATCTCCATGATTTGACCACGTCACCGGGCGACAAGGCGCCGAACGAGCTGGCGCCCTGCCGCAGTTTCACCGGGACAACCTACACCGGTTGGGACCCGCCCGATCCGCAGATTGCCGCGGGGCCCAATCATATCGTCGAGGTGGTCAACAGCACAATTTCGGTGTTTGACAAAAACAGCGGCAACCTGCTCTATCAGGCTACCGCGCAGCAATGGTTCGCCGGCACGCAGCCGGCGCCGCCCAGCGCTTTCATCTACGACCCCAAGGTCATTTACGATCCGGTTGCCGCGCGCTTCGTGATTCTCTTCCTGTGTACCAACAGCGTTGACCGCTCGGCGTTTTTGGTGTCCGCCTCGCAGACTTCGAGCGCGATGGGAAGCTGGTGGAATTACTGCCTGGATGCGGCGGCGAACGGATCAACGCCGGAGGCGATCTGGCCCGACTATCCGGGGCTGGCGTGCGACTTTGACGAGGCGGTCTACATCAGCGCCAACATGTGGGGCTTTGATGGATATTTCGAGTACGCCAAGGTCCGCATCGTGCCGAAGAGCCGACTCTACGGCGGTCAATCGCTGACGTATTCCGATCTGTGGGATATGCGCTATCACGACGGTGAGACGGCCTTTGCGGTGAAGCCGGCCCTCATGTATTCCGACGCCAACGGCATGTTCCTGCTGAGCAATCTCTGGCACGGCGGCAACTCCACGGCGTACTGGAAGATCACCAATCCGCTCGGGATGGTGCAGTTGACTCTGCGCAGTCGCGTGGGGATTGCCGCGTACACCTTTCCGCCCAGCGCGCCCCAGCGCGACGGCAGCAACATCGGCATGCTCGGCCCGACGACGCAAAACGTCATCTTCCGCAACGGCAGATTGTACACGGCCTTTGACCAGGGCTTCAACTGGGGTTCGGGTGTTGTCGCGGCGATCCGCGTCCTTGGGATTGACACGGCCAACTCGCAAGCGTCGATCGACGTGGTACTGGGCGCCGATCGCAAGTCGTACTTTCTGCCCAGCATTCATGTCGACCCGCAGAATCACGTCTATTTGAGCTTCAACCGCTCCGCCACCGACGAGTACGTCAGCGTGCGCTACGTCGAGGACCTGCTGTCAGACCAGCGGTCGCGCGTGCTCAAGACCGGCGACGGCGCGCGCGGCGGCAGCGCGCCGGTGCGCTGGGGTGATCACAGCTGTATGTGCGGCGACCCGCTCGCGCCGACCAACGTCTGGCTGTGCGGCGAATATAACACCGCTTCCCCATTCCACTGGGGGACGTGGGTCGGGCAGATTCCTTCCAAGGCCGATTCGCCGTTCCTGGTCAGTCCCATCGCGGGCGCACAACAGATCAATCCGGTGTTGCTCTACTGGGATCCCAATTTGCCGGCGGGCGGCTACGTTCTGCAATTGGATGACGATTCGACATTTTCATCGCCGGTGGTCAGCGCGGACGTGGATACGAATCGGTATCAGATCGGCGGGCTCACGACCGGGCGGACCTACTACTGGCGCGTGCGCGGCGTCACCGTCTGTCCGGACAATCCGTGGTCGAATATCGGAATGTTCAAGGCGTGTGCCATTCTGCCGGGTGATGCCGACCACAGCGGGTATGTGACCATCAGCGATGCGGTCTACCTGATTTCCTACATCTTTTCGGGTGGCCCGGCGCCAACGCCGTCCGCGGCGGGCGACGCCGATTGCGATGCGTTTGTTAACATCTCGGATGCGGTGCGTTTAATCGGCTACATCTTCTCCGGCGGCGCCCAGCCGTGCGGCCCGTGTTGACGAAGGGCGGGGCGAATATTCGTTGACAAAATCAGCCTACAATCGTATCTTGTTGCATATCAACGTCAAATCTCGAGTCCAAATTGAAACGGTGAACCTATGAATAGATTGATTGCCCTGGCACTCCTGGCCCTCACCCTGTTCCTTGGCGCGCGCACTTTCGCGGCCCGACCCGACACGATCCGCGTCGAGGTCGATTACATGGTGGGCAACGGCCACTCCCACAAACTGCAGCCGGCGGAAGTAGATATGATTGTCCAGGCCTTCGCCTGCCAGGGGATCACGATGATCATCGAAGTGTCCGACTCGGTGCCGCATTTCGACGACATGACCGGCAACCCGTTCTTCACGAACAGCGCTCCGAATGGTTTCGCCTGGTACAAGACGAATTACATGGATCATCTCGGTGATCCGGGTTGGCACTATTGTATCATGGCGCACATTTACAATGGCGGCAGCAGCTCGGGACTGGGTGAGATTCTCGGTGATGATTTCATTGTCACGCTCGGCGCCTGGGGCGGACAGATCGGCACACCGTTTGAACGTGCCGGCACTTTCATGCACGAGTTGGGACATAATCTCGGCCTGCGCCACGCCGGCAATCAGGATGAAGGCGCAATCGGCCAGTACAAGCCGAATTACGCCAGCATCATGGCGTATCGCTATCAGGTTGACGCTGTGCGCCGCTGTATGCTTTGCTACGAGCTGGCGGAGGACACACTGATCGACTTGAAGAATCTGGATTATTCCGACGGCACGCGACCGCCGCTGAATGAGAGCGCGCTGGTCGAGGCCGACGGTATCGGCTATGGCCCGGTCGACTGGAACTGCAACGGCATCATCGACGCCGGCACAGTCTCGCAGGACTTGCGGAACTTCGACTGGTGTACCTCGGCAACGACGCTGCAAACTCTGACCGATTACGATGATTGGGACAATTTGACCGACGTGTCCCTGTTCAAGGCGGCGCACATCCATCAGAGCGATGAGATCATGGAGTGCCTGAGCTGGGATGAGATGCAACAGCACCTGCACGACAAGGCGGGCCCGTGCGATCCGCCGCAGGTGGTGGTCGAAGGTTGCACTTACCAGTATGTGTGCCACGATTCGGATCAGGACGGCTGGGGCGACCCGGACGACACGCTGAACAACTGCGAGCTTGACAACTGCGGCAATGACTTCAACCCCGACCAATCGGATGTTGATGACGACAGCCTGGGTGATGTTTGCGACCCTGATGCGGACGGTGACGGTTTATTGAACGCCGTCGACAACTGCTGGTTGGTCGTCAATCTCGATCAGGCCGATGCCGACGCCGACTCGGTGGGCGACGTCTGCGATAATTGCCCGTCAATCTACAATCCGCAGCAGCTTGATGAAGACGGCGACGGCAACGGTGATCTCTGCGACGGCAAGGTGCATATCTACACGCCGGCAGTGTTGCCGGATGCTTACCGCACCCAGCCCTACTTCTATCAATTCGA
>JADYYF010000177.1 GCA_020853795.1 Candidatus Zixiibacteriota bacterium | reverse complement strand
CCGGAGACAGAATCTGCCGTCTGCGCGGCCGTTTGACAACCAGTTTTTGGTTGACGGCGGCAGGCATGCTTCGTAGCCATTAGGAGACTGACTTGGTGAAGGGCGAGGTATGAAAGCACTCGGGATTTTTACTCTGATTTTAGCCTCATTGCTACTCGGCGGCTGTTCCGACAACGATCCGCTCAAATATGAACCGATTTCGTTCCCGGTTACCGACGAAATTACCGGCATCGATTTCACTGACGGCAGCCACGGCTGTGTTGTCACCGCCGTTGGCGATGTCTTTCTGACGACCAACGGCAAGAGCTTTGCCAAGACCGCTTCATTCGGTCGCCGGCTGAGCGACGTTTGCTTCCTCGATGACGACATCGGCATCGCCTTCGGCGCCGGTCTGCTGGCTCGAACAAACGATGGCGGTCAAACCTGGACAGCGATGAGCTGCGATTCGACATATCTGTTGGATGACTGCGTTTTCGCCAAAGATAACCGCGGGATTCTGGTCGGCGCCATCGCCTCCGGCGACCATGCCGGCCATGGATTGATCGGCATCTCCGATGACGAGGCCCTGACCTTCCGCTGGGACACGACTGAGTTCAGCGGTTTCACCGACATCGATGATGTCCCGCCGAGCCATGCCTGGATTCTTGGCGACGGCGTGCTGCTCTATACGACCGACAATGGCCAAACCTGGGAGCACAGCACCCATCGGGTGCAAGGTTCACATCAGGTGTATTTCACCGACGTACAACATGGCTGGGAGGTTGGCGACAACGGGCTGCTGCGCTATTCGTCCGACGGCGGCTGGTCGTGGCAAGATAAGCTGAAGATGACCGAGGAGCCGTTGCTCTGCGTCACAGCGCCGGAGATTGACATCATCTACATTGCCGGAAACCGCTTTGTGGCCGTCTCGACCAATCACGGCCGCCAGTGGGTGAAGGACTCGGCGACCTACCCGGTGAAATTCAACGACCTCGACTGGGTCGGCGGGCACATTTTCGTGGCCGGGAGCGGTGGGACATTGATGAAGCTTGATCTATAGTCGGTAGGTTTGAATCGATTTGGGGGCAGCAATTAAGAGCGAGCAAAGTGGGGAAGAATCCATTTGGTTGAATCACGGCCGCAAGGCTACCTCAAGATAGCGGCCCGCAGACGCAGAGCGGCGGAATCGGCCGGATTCTGCTTGAGTGCCAGATCCAGATAGAGCCGACAGCGTGACGTGTCGCCAACGGCATAAGCGCTTTGCGCCGCCCAGCCCGGAATCCCCGGAATCTCCGTGCCGGTATTGATCACTTTCTCGAAATATGGCAATGCGCGGTCGTGGCGGCCGAGATCGTGGTAAATTCGAGCCAGTTGCGACCAGGTCGGAGCCGATTCGGGGACCAGCTGCTCGGCGCGGTGCAAGACCGCAAGCGCCTGTTCATACTGGCCGCTTTCGATATAGAGCGAGCCGAGCAATTGGAAGGCAGTGGCATTGTCGTCCGCGATCATTATGGCCTGCCGCAGTTGTTCGACGGCTTCGGGGTACTTCTCTTTGGCTGCGAGCGCACCGCCCAGGTAGGCATGGTACATCGACCGATTCTGCCGGCTGGCAACCGCTTGTGCCGGATTAAGCCACATCAGCAAAAGCACCAGACACAGTCCGTAGACGGCGACTGGTGTCCACGTGCGGTTGCGGAGGTAGATGAGCAATTGTCTGATGCCATAGATCGCAATGATGATCATCACGGGCAGCAGCGGTTGGCGGAAGCGCGAACTGACGAAAAAGAGGGCAACGGTCAGCACTTGCGACCAGACAAACAGCAGCAGCAGCCAGTGCTTGTCCCGTGCCCGCAGCAGCATCACCGTCCCGATCAGGAAAAAGGGAGCGAGCAGACCGTAGGGGAAGTTTATGATTTGCCGCCAGATGAATAGCGAATACAGCCCGGCGTAATCGCGCTGAGCCAGCGGATCGTTATTGTTAAAGATCTCTTCGCCACAGAGAAACAGGTAGAACTTACGTAACGTCAGTTTCAGACCGTCGACTGGATTGCTCCAGACCTCGGCGACGCCTTTCTCAAACCAGTACTCGGAAACTTCGGCAGCGGTGAGATGTCGCCGGGTCTCGGATTCGGCGATCTGTTCGGATGCCGACCAGACGTGATCGTCGTATGGATTCAACGATCCGCGGCCGGTCGGAAAGGAAACGGTTTGGCCGTCGGCCTGCCGGTTGTTTCCGATGTAGAAATTCGCGCCGCCCTGCGACGAGATCAGCACCAGCCGGGGCTCGATCACGTAGTTGCGGATCGTAATCGGGAGAATCACAATCGCGAGCGGGATACAGAGATGGGCCAGACTGCGCGCCCAGGAGCGCCAGTCGTTCAGCTTGCCGCACAGCGCCAGCCAGAGCGGGATGACGAACAGAAACGACAGAAGCGTCGGCCGCGCCGCCGCACCGATTCCCAGCGCGAATCCGGCGAGCACCAGCTCCTGCAGCCGATGAGATCTGGCAAAGCGGCTGAGGAAGTAGACGGTCGCGGTGAATGTGAAGACCTCCACAGTCGTCGGCATGATTGTCGATTCGAAGAAGTACAGTGTCGGATAAAGCGCAGCAACGATACCGGCAATGCGCGCATGCGTACGGTCAAAGTGAATCTCGGCGATCAGGTACGTCAAGATCACCGTGCCGACTCCAAGCGCTGCGTGGATCAGGCGGATGACGATCGTCTCGAAGCCAAAGAACTTGTAGGTCAGTCCGAGCAGGTAGGGGAATAACGGAGCGCGGAAGAATACTTCCTTGCCCCAGAAGTCGCCGTTGGCGATTTCCAGTGCCAACAGGTGATAGACTCGCGAATCCAGTACCAATAAGTCGCTGAACGGGTTGTCAGCCGTCTGAATCCAATAGACCGCGCGCACGACCAAGGCCAGAAAAGCGGCAATGCCGATCCCCCAGAAATCGCTTCGGGTCCGAAGTTGTCTGTCCGCGTTGTTGTTCTTCATCTCTCCGCGAGTGGCTGGAAACGCCGCTCTTATCCTGATAAGATCGGCAAGCGAGTTGTCGACTTGCGCACTGAGCGAAGCACCGCGACCGTTACGGTCAGCAGTCACACTATAATAGGGAATCAGAAGCGCACGAGCAAGTTTTCGGCACAGAATCCCGGTCCCAGAGCGCTGATCAGGCCGTAGGCGTTGCTTCCCAGTGGGAAACGTTGCAGGTGCTGTTCCAGCACAAACAAGACGGAGACGGCCGACATATTGCCGTATTCGCTCAACGATTTTCGGCAAAGCTCCAGTTGGCCATCGGCAAGCCCCAACGCCCGCTGATAGGCTTCGATAACCTTGGTGCCGCCAGGATGGAGGATGAAGTGTTCGATCTGAGCCAGTTGCAGCTCATGTCGATTGAGAAATCCCCTGAAGTTCTCGAGTGCCTTGGTTTCAACTATGTGAGGGATGCTCTGGGCGAAGACGACCTGCAGTCCGCTGTTCATCAGATTCCAGCCCATAACGTCGAGCGAGTTCGGCCAGAAAGTGCTTCCCGTGTCGATGATCTCCAATCCGGAGCGGGGCACTTCATCACCAACAACAAGCACTGCCGCAGCCCCCTCCCCGAAGAGAGCGGTCGCCACGAAGTTGCTCTTCGAACGGTCGTTCTGCTGGAAAGTCAGCCCGCATAGCTCGACGGCAACGATGAGTACGCGGTCGCGTGGATGACCGAGGAGATAGTGGTAGGCATGCGACAATCCGGCCGCCCCTCCGGCGCAACCGAGTCCCCAGATTGGAGTTCGGCGGATGTCGGGACGCATACCGAGAAGATTGATCAGTCGGGCATCCATAGATGGAGTGGCCAGACCAGTCGTTGAGACAAAGATGATATAGTCGATTTCGGAGGGTACGACCAACGATTGCTCGAGGCACTTAATGGCGCATTCCTGTCCCAGTGAGCTTGACGAGTCTATATATGCGTGGTTCTTTTCGACGAAAGACCGCTCCTTCCGATACCAGTCGATCGGTACCGAGAAGTAGCGCGATTCAATCTCAGCATTCTCGAAAACTTCTATGAGTCGATCAAGTGGAAGGGCGGAATCTGCGAAATGGATCTCGGCAAACTGGCGAATCTGATTCTGGGTGAGCTTGTACGGTGGGACAGCGCAACCGACAGCGACGATCTTCGGCATGGTCAGTTAAGCCTCGGCATACCCTTTGTACGCGATGCCGATCTCTTTGCCCAACGATATCGGGATTATTTCTCACGCATGCTGACTGTCAAGCAAGCGTATAGCCGCCATCGACGATGATCGTCTGGCCGGTAATCCAGCGGGCGTCCTCGGTGCAGAGGAAGAAGACGACACCGGCGACTTCATCGGGGGTGCCGACGCGGCCGAAGGGCGTCCTCCGCACAACCTCCTTGAACATCATGTCATAGGAGGGGAAAATCTTGAGAGCATCGGTGTCGATGAATCCACCCGAGACGCAATTGACGTTGATCCGTCGTGGAGCCAGTTCATAGGCGAGATATTTGGTTAGGCATTCGAGCGCCGCTTTTGAGACGCCAATTGCCGAGTAACCGTCGATGTAACGGTGCGAACCCAGCGATGACAGCGTGACGATTCGTGAGCCGTCCGGCATCATGTCGATGGCATGCTGGACGCAAAGCAAAGCGGCCTGGGCGTTGGTATGCATCGAGAGATCCCAGGCTTTGTCATCGATTTTGAGAGCCTCGGTATAGATTCCCAGCGCTGCATTGGAGATCAGGATATCGAGCCGGCCATATTTCTCTTTGACTTCATCAAAAATCCGATGCAGAAGCTCGTGCTTGCCGACGTTGGAACGAATCGCGATGGCGTCAGAGCCGAGAGCTTTGAGCTCGGCAACAGTGGCATCCGCGGTATCACGACTGCGAAAGTAATTGACGGCGACATTGGCGCCGGCGCGCGCCAGGCGGAGTGCAACGGCCTTGCCGATGCCCTTGGTCCCGCCGGTAACCAGTGCGATTTTTCCCTTCAGACTTTCCAATTCTGGTCTCCTCCCTGAAACTGGTCTTGAATCGGGAGCGAATGTATGTAAATCGACAGCACTTGTCAACGAATAGGGGTTTGAAGCCAACAGCCGGGAAGCTTCTAGGCCAGCCAGCAGAGACGAGGGTGGCAGTTGTAGGTAGTTTCGACACGCCGACGCTTACGGCAACTATTATGATACAACAGCTTAGACAGAACCTGAAGTTGTCATCGTCGGAACTCGTTACAAACTCTGACCATTTCTGCCGGCGGGCGTCAGAGTTTGATGCCGGCAAATCGCTCAATGACAATGAACTCGCCAATGTCGGCATGGCAATTGATTAACAATAGTATGGCGAAGGGGTGAAGTATTTGCAGGCAATTACCTGTGACAGGTATAGCTTGATACAGTCCTAATTCCCATCAAGAAGGAGCGGTCTGTGCCGCTCTTTCCTATTTGTACCCTTGGACCCCCGTCAATCTCAGTTTGCTGCCTTCAAATGTGATGCAGAGTCCGCAAAATATGATGAACTTCTGCCAAGTTGCTTCGTCACTCTGGGTAACTCATAGAAGGAGCATTGTAAGCATGAACAACGCCGTAAAACCCGTCAGCGAGATTCTCGGGGTGAATGACTTCATGTACCGCCTGGCCTTTGTCGGTGTCGATGAACAGCTCGCCCGTCGCCAGCTTCAGCCGAAGACGAATTCCCTGATCTGGCTGTTAGGGCATATTGCCGTCAACCGCGCCTATGTCGGGCAATTGACGGGGCTGCAAATTGAGGAACCGTGGGGCGAGCTTTTCAACAAGTCGATCGATCAGATTGCCGCAACCGCGTTACCGCCGCTGACAGAGATCAGGGGATACTGGGAGCAGGTCGCGCCCAAGACTGCGGCGCACCTGAGTCAGCTTGACGAAGCGGCCCTGGCCGGGGCTTTGCCTTTCAAGTTCCCGACCCGCGAGCAAAATGTTCTGGCGGGGCTGTCGTTCATGGCGATGCACGAGTCGTATCACGTCGGTCAGATGAGTTCGCTGCGCAAGCATCTGGGGTTGGAAAGCTTGTATGAACTGGCAGTGAAAGAGATGAAGAAGTCCCGCGAATGAAGCGAGTGCCGGGCTACAGCGGAGAGCTCTGCCTTAGTGGGAATGACTTCCGGTCAGCGCCAGCGCAGCCATCACGGCAACGCCGAGAATGATGCAGATAAACTGACCGAGAGAATTTGAAATCTTCACATCGTGCTGCAATTCGGGGATCAGGTCGGATCCGGCGATGTACAAGAATCCCCCCGCCGTGACCGGAATCATGGCCTCGATGACCTGCTGGATATTGGGGCCGATGGCCAGCACCACGATCGCCCCGACCAAGGCTACGGATGCCGACAGGAAGTTGAAGAGCAGGGCTTTGCGGACGCTCATGCCGGAGTGCACGAGTACGCCGAAGTCGCCGATTTCCTGGGGGATTTCGTGGAGAATGATTGCCACAGTGGTGGTGATACCGAGCGGAATATCTACGCTGAAGGTCGCGGCGATCAGGACGCCGTCGATCAGGTTGTGCAAGGCATCGGAGACCAGATTGAGCGTCGCGACCGGGTGATGGAACTGATGCTCGGTGACGTGGCAGTGGCGCCAGCGCAGGAACTTTTCCAGCACGAAGAAGATGAGGATGCCGACAACGATCAACAGGGAAGTTGAGAGCGGCGAATCGTTGTGGTGAAACGCCTCCGGCAGCAGGTGGACGAAGCTATTGCCGAACAAACCGCCGACGGCGAAGGCGACCAGATAGAGAGTGATCCGCTGAAGGCGTTCGGGCGATAGCGACAACGTAAAGAGACCGACTTGCGAGATCAGACTGACGACGATGACGCTGATGATGGTGTAAAGCCAGACTTCCATGTCACCCAAGTTGGTTTGAGGATTCCGCCGCGGCCGGACTGGCCGCAGCCGGCATCGGCAGTGTACGGTGCCGAGCGCTCCGGGTCAAGCGCAAACAGGGGGAGACTGTGGCCAGTAACAACGATTATGAGCCGCCGCGTCAATGTTCCGTCCCCAGTCGCACCGGCCGTCTTGCGACGCCGGCTGCTGCGGTGGTTTGCGGCCAACAAGACGCCCCACCCGTGGCGCCGAGCCGTGACTCCTTACAAAGTCTGGATTTCCGAAGTGATGCTGCAGCAGACCGTGACGACAGCGGTGGCGCCGCGATTCGTGCGCTGGCTCTTGCGATTTCCCAATGTCAGGGCGCTGGCACAGGCCTCCGAGCAGCAGGTACTGCGGGAATGGGAAGGACTCGGGTACTATGCGCGCGCCCGGAACCTGCACCGCGCGGCACAAGTCATCGTCCGCGAATACCGGGGCAGAATTCCGGCGGACTATCGGCAGTTGCTGGTGCTGCCGGGCATAGGCAGCTACACCGCAGCGGCTATCGCCAGCATCGCCTTTGGCCAATTGTATCCGGTTCTTGATGCCAATGTCCGACGGGTGATGCAGCGAGTGCTGGCGACGGCTCAGGGTCAAGACTCGGACGATGAGGCGATCGCTGCTTTCCTGCGGTCGGCAATCTCGCGGCGCAGACCGGGGGATTTTAACGAAGCGCTAATGGAACTGGGGCAGATGGTGTGTCGGCCGCGGAACCCCAGTTGCGGGAATTGTCCGCTGCAGACGAATTGTGGCGCTTACCGATTCGGCAGCCTCGATGAGCGCGTACGTCCCAAGAGTGGGCGACTCATCCGGCGACAGTCGGTGCTATTGATAGTCTGCTGCAAGGGCAAGATCTTACTGGAGCAAAAGCAGTCGGGCCTGTTCAGGAACATGTGGGGATTCCCCCGGGCGGCGCTTCACGACGCTGTCGATGCTGCTATTGCCGCCTGGGCAAAAAAGCATGTAGACGCCCCCCTCGAAATCATCAAGCACCTGAAGCCGGTGACTCATTTCTACACCCGGCACGCGGAGGAGTTGCACCCGGTACTTGCCCGCGTCAGCAGTCACCGCAAGGCGACGACGGAACTGCGTTGGCTAATGCGCGGCGAGTTGGAGGAGATCCCCTTGCCCAGCGTTGAGCGGCGGGTGTGGATGGCACTCAGCGCGCGCGATAAGCGAGGATGAAGTAGCCGCCGACGACCAACGCGATCAATCCCAGAAACACGTACATGCCGACCGGCATTAGGTCAGCCTCGCCGCCGTCGGCGAGCCGGATCGTCGTCAGGATGATCCAGGTGAAGAGCCAGACGATGACGGTTTTCAGTGCCGTGATCATGAGGCAGGCGAGTTGATATTGGCGCGGAGCGTTTTCAGCGGTGATTTTCCAAGGGTAGTTGAAGTGATGGGGTGCTCGGACGAGGAGCGACATCATGGCATAGACCACGGCCATGATAGCGACGGGGAGCCACAAGGTAAAGCGGGAGCCCCAGGCATCGGGTCGGCCGGAAAAGTTGTAGTGAGTCGGAATCTGTTCGGGGAGAGAACCGTAGTTGATCATTAGTTCGTACAGGCCATAGAGCAGTCCGATCGCTGCAAGGATTTCGAAGGAAAACTCAAATCGCGAGCGTTCGAACTTGATGATCGGCTGATTCTTGCGGGTGAACTTGGGATTGTGTGGGACCGGAACGTGCACTTTTACAATCCCAGGACTTGAATTGCGAGTCCGCTGAGTGCAATTGTGGCTCCGGCCAGCGCGTGCGAGAAGCGTTCGATCTTGCCCAGCCGCAGAAAACTGGCGCCATAGGAAGCGGCGACGACTACCGCCGTCATGGTGCCGATCGTGATGACTCCGAAGACGGAAGCCACAAGGATGACAGCGCTCCAGTCATGTTGCGCCGCCGGATACATGAGGATCGGGATCAGCGGCTCGCACGGGCCGAGCACAAATACGGTGAAAAGCACCCATGGTGTCAGTGACGGACGCGGTGTCTGGCTGTGGTCGTGCTCGGGCTCGGTGTCGCGAGCATGAACGTGCGTGATGCCGGCCAATTTGCCGGAAAGGTGCGTGTGCGCTTTCTTGCTGTAGGCGCGACGTAAGCCCCAGATGGCATAGAGAATTCCGAAGGCGATCATTGCCCACGCGGCAAGGTTGCCGCGGATCCCCTCGATAGTGACCAACCGATCAACGGCGACACCGGCGGCAATACCAGCGAAACCCAACACGACGGACGAGGCAACGTGACCGACGCCACAGGCCAAGGTAATCCAGATTGTCTTGGTCAGCGACCAGTTGCGCGCCTTGGACATAACGACAAACGGTAGATAGTGATCGGGGCCGATCAAAGTGTGGACCAGGCCGATTGACGCGGCGGTGGCTAAGAGCAGGCTGAGTTCCGTGTTCATGTGTAAATTCCCAGATGTCGAGTTCTTTCCGGCATTAATGTAGTGCAACGACTCCGGTTTTGCCAGTCAATAAGCGATCTTGAGTCCGGCATAGGCGGCAGAGACGCGCCGTTTCGGCGGATAGTCCTGCAGCAGCGACTCAACGCGAAAAACGAGGTGCAGGAACCTTGTGGTGCTGAAGGAGATATCGCCGACCAGCCATTGGCGGCGGTCCAGGCTCTTGATAAACTCGGTGTTAGTAAGCTCGAAGGCCGGACCGAGGGAAAGCTCGATGCTGGAGCCGTCGATGTCCCAGAAGCGATAGCGGAGCCGGACACCGGCGCGATGGCGAAACTCTTCGGCGGATGCGAAGCCGGAAACGCCCAAGCCAGTGTGATGCGATAGCCGCAGCATAAAACCGAGGTCGCCCGAGACAGCAGCAGGAAACCCGAAGTCATCGCCGTAGATCCGGCGGCCATTGTGGAAAAGGATCTCGGTTGTCTGCCGTGAATTGACGGCGCGGAAGAGCAGGTCGAGTTCGGCAACCAGGCGGAGGGGGGCAAGCGAATGAAATGAGGGCTGGGATGAGGAGGCTGCGGCTGCCTTGTCATATGCCCGTGATGTCGACGACGTTGCCAGAGACAACATTACCTGAAGCGCAATAACAGCGACCGGCCAGAATTGCGGCAACTTCTTCCGCGTTCTCGGTATTCCCATTCGCCGGTAAGTTACCTCGTCAATGCGGATCGTCAATGCCGAATTTCGGAATTGGCGAAAATAACCCCCGACCACTGAAAGCGATCATGATTACTGAGACAGCACGGCCGCGGCTTGCTCAACCATGGCGGTGGAACAGGCGTAGGCGAAACGGATAGCGCGATCGGTGTCGGCGAACTCTTCGCCGGGCACGGAGCCGAGGGAGTAGCGTTCGATCAGGTGATTGACCAGATCCCATTCCGAACCGGCCCACTTATCGGTGATGCGGGCGTAGAGGTAGACGGCGCCGCGCGGTTTCATGTCGCAGTGCATGAAGTCGGTGGCGTTGACAGCATCGAACAGAATATCACGGCGCTTTTTGTACTCACCGCACATTTGGCGGACGCAGTCTTGCGGGCCTTCCAGAGCAGCGACACCGGCGTACTGGGTTGGAGTCGAAACGCCGTTGATCGTGTAGAGGATCATCTTCTTGGCATTTTCGTTGAAGTCGCTATTCCCACAGGCGAGATAACCCAGCCGCCAGCCGGTCATGGCATAGCTTTTCGAGAAGGTGAAGCAGGAGACGATTCGGTTTTGCACCGCCTCCGGATAATCGTGCGCCAGCGCCGCGATGCAGTGATGCTCGCCTTCGAAGATGATGTCTTCGTAGGCTTCGTCGGCAATGATCCATAGGTCGTGTTCGGCGGCGAGATCAAGCAGGTCAAGCAAATCCTGCCCGGTCATGACGCCACCGGTCGGATTCTGGGGCGAGTTGATCAGTACGGCCCTGGTGTTCGGTGTGACCTTGTTCCTCAATTCAGCGATATCCCAGCGATAGTCGTTCTGGCGGCGCAGTTTGACATTGATCGGGTTGCCGCCGGCGATGCGGATGATCCAGGCGGTGGAGGTCCAGTTAGGTTGGGGTATCAGCACTTCGTCGCCGGGATTCAGGATCGAGCGGAAGGCGCAATTGAGTCCGTGCATACCGCCGTTGGTGACCAGCACCTGGTCGGGATGAGTGATATTCGCGATACGATTCTTGTCGGCGAGTTTGCGCAGGATCGCCTCGCGCAGCGGCCTGATGCCGGTCGAGGGCGCGTAATGGGTGTGATTATCGCGGAGCGCTTTGATGGCGGCTTCCTTGATGTGTTCCGGCGTGTCGAAATTCGGATCACCCGATTCGAGCCGCAGCGGGCGCGGCAACTGCAGCAGCCGATCGCGCACCGCCACGATGCCGGAGAAGACGACCTCCGGAAGCATCGAGTTCAGGTGAAACGTTGACTCGGTCGAGCCCTTGATGGTTTCGTATTGTCCCGCCATGGCTGCAGTTCATCCTCTGCCGGTTAGGAGTTGTTAAAGACCACTTCTTGAAGTTGCGCGAGTGAAGTTGTTTTCGTTAGTCACGAGAATATAGACAGCATTGGTCTTTGGGCAAGGGAAAAGGGGAATGTAACCTTCGCTGATTTACCATCATTGTATTCCCTTGATAGACAATCGATTATACGGGCATATTCCGAGCACTTCCGTGATACGGAAAATTCTTGACATTTTGGCGCAACTTGCCGATGATATTATCGTAATATCAAAGTGATATCACAGGAGGTATCCGCATATGAAAGAGCTTGAACGTTCGGTAGTATCCGGTTGGGGACCGTTGGTGTTCTTGCTGCTGCTGTTAATTGCCGGTGTCGTGGCATTGATCGTCCTGCCGATACCGGTGAAAGTCGGATCAGTCGTCGTGCTGGTCCTCGACGTGTTTTTTCTCACTGGCCTCTTCTTTGTAAACCCGAACGAAGGTCGGGTATTGCAGTTATTCGGCAAGTACGTAGGTACCTGCCGACAGGAGGGGCTACGCTGGGCGAACCCATTGTATATGAAGAAGCGAATCAGTTTGCGCGTGCGCAATTTTGAGACGAGCCGGCTGAAGGTGAATGACATCAACGGCAACCCGATCGAGATTGCGGCGATCGTGGTGTGGAAGGTGGTCGACACGGCGGAAGCCAGCTTCATGGTCGACAATTACGAAGAATTCGTACGGATTCAGAGCGAGTCGGCGGTGCGCAACCTGGCGACGCAGCATCCTTACGACGCACACGGCGACAACCAGATCTCCTTGCGCAGCCATACGACTGAGATTGCCGAGCAACTCAAGGTTGAAATCCAGGAACGGCTGGAGCAAGCGGGAGTGCAGGTGCTGGAGGCTCGAATCAGCCACCTGGCGTACGCGCCGGAAATTGCCGAGGCGATGTTGCGGCGGCAGCAGGCGAGCGCGGTTGTGGCAGCACGGCAGCTGATCGTCGAGGGCGCAGTCGGGATGGTGGAGATGGCGCTGGAGCAGTTGTCGGCGAAGGGAATCATCGAACTGGACCACGAGAAGAAGGCGGCAATGGTGTCGAACCTGCTCGTGGTGTTGTGCGGCGAAAGCTCGTCGCAACCGGTGATTAACACCGGGACGCTGTATCATTAAACCGCGGAGCGGGGCATCAGAGTTGAAGTTGCGGCTGAGCCAAGCCAGCTTGAAGCGGTGGCCGCAGCGGAGACTCTGATGCCACTTAGGGATTGAGCGATGGCGGAGAAGAAGTCATTCTTGCTGAGGATTGACCCGGAGGTCATGGACGCCCTGCAAAAGTGGGCCAATGACGATCTGCGCAGTCTGAACGGGCAAATTGAATTCTTGCTCCGCAAGGCGCTCAAAGACCAGGGGCGAGAGCCAAAGGGGAAGAAGTAGCAGCCGCTGTCAGTAAAGATTCTTCTTCTGTTCCAGGCGCTCCAGTGCCTGGCGGAAGTCCTCGCGAATCGGATGAAAGACGTCGATCACGCGGCAATTGGTGATGGCTTTGCCGGAATGGGGGATATTGGGGGCAAGGACCATCACCGTGCCGGGGACAAGATCGTGCTTGACGCCGTCGACAGTCAGCTCGAGGTGCCCCTCGATGACGTTGACGAGTTGTTCATTGATATGCGTGTGCAGCGGCAGCAGTGCACCAGCCTCGAGAGTGACGTGCGTAACAGTCATCGCCTGAGCGGTCACGACACGAGCCATGATCCCGGGCGCAAGCTGCAATTCGGGCAGGCGGCTGAGATTGACAAAGTCCA
Organism: Candidatus Zixiibacteriota bacterium; assembly: GCA_020853795.1. Lineage (NCBI taxonomy): Bacteria > Pseudomonadati > Candidatus Zixiibacteriota > Candidatus Zixiibacteriota bacterium. The sequence goes on along the minus strand of JADYYF010000177.1, from coordinate 1,603 downwards.
TGGCGTTTCTCTCCTTATCCATTGGTCAATAATAGTCACTACGGCGACAACCGGTGAGAGTTGCCATACTATTGGCTACGGCAGTCCGATTCATCGGTGCTGACCCCGACGGGTTCCGCCTCAAGCAGTGCCGGCGCCCAACCACGAACGGAGTTGATCAGATACAGGCGTTCGGCTTGCTGCAATTGAGCAAGCGTAATCACACGTTCGGAGATTTCACCCTTCGCCACGAGCTCAGCGCGGAACGTGCCGGCCAGCAGGCCACACGCCACCGGCGGTGTGAACTTCTTGCCGTCGATGACGACGACGATGTTGGCGATGGTTGATTCGGTGATCTCGCCGCGCTCGTTGCAGAGAACAACGTCATCGCAGTCGCCGGCATCGCGCAGGGCGTCATCGTAGACACTTCGATGAGTGGTCTTGTGGAAGAGGAACACATCAGCGGAATCGACCGGCTTCGAGGCCAGCTTCATGCGCGTGAGCTTGGAAGAGCGGTCGGGGTGGCTCAGCGGTGTTGCCTGCAAGGTGATAGCTCCCGATTCGGCGGCCAGTAGACGAACACGATGTGCTATCGGATCCAGGTTAGCGGTGAGTTCATTGAGCTCATCCCTGATCACGTGCAGATCGATTCGTCGGTCGAAGAAGTCAGCGGATGCGACCAATCGCTGCAGGTGGCGATCGAGCAGATGGAAGCCCCCCTCCGGCGTCCAGAGAATCGTCTCGAGCAGATCGAAAGGCGGTACACGCCGGCGCAGCACGGCAGCTTTGCTGAGGCATTCTTCATATTCGGATTGCTGCTGCGAATCCCAGACGATGCCGCCACCGACGCCGTACTCGATCGATCCGCGGTGTTTGTCGATCAGGGCGGTGCGAATGGCAACGTTGAAGCTGGCGCGGCGATCGGGCGCAAAGTAACCGATGCTCCCCGTGTAGATGCGGCGCGGAGTGGTCTCAAGCTCGGCGATCAGGCGCATCGTGCTCGACTTCGGCGGTCCCGTGACCGAGGCACACGGAAAGAGCGCAGAGATCAATTCGGTGAATGAGGCAGAGGTCTGTGCCGTCACAGATGACGTCATTTGCCAGAGCGTGGGGTAGCGCTCCAACGTGAAAAGCTCTGGAACGCGGACACTGCCGAATTCAGCGATACGGCCGAGATCGTTGCGGATCATGTCGACGACCATGACATTTTCCGCACGCTCCTTTTCGGAGTCGCGGAGTTCGTCTGCCATTGCGCGATCTTCCTCCGGGAAGCGTCCACGCGGGCGCGTGCCCTTCATCGGGCGACACGTAATGGTGTTGCCGTCGAAATGGAAGAACAACTCCGGCGAGACGGAGCAGATGGCGAAATCATCGGTTTCAATGTAGGCGGCATAGTCGGCACGCTGCGCCGGCAGCAGATCGACAAAGAACGCATGAGGATTGCCTGAGAAAGACGAGCGCAGGCGCATGGTGTAATTGACTTGATAGGTGTCGCCCCGGGCGATGGCCCGTTTGATTGCGTCAAATCTCTCCCGGTACTCGTTGCGATTGACTGTCGGCTGCCATTCGCCGAGGCGATAGGTAGGCTCGGCGACCGCGGTCGGTTCAGGCACGATTTGCGGCT
>JADYYF010000176.1 GCA_020853795.1 Candidatus Zixiibacteriota bacterium | reverse complement strand
CTGATGGATGACGAATGGACGTCGCCGATCGCGACGCCGCCGTTCCCGGAATATACCTCGGGCCACTCGGTGCAATCGGGTGCCGTCGCCGAGGTGTTGACGGCGATGTTCGGCGACGACTACGCCTTTACCGATCACACTCACGATGAGCTGGGCATGGCGCCGCGCGCGTTTGATTCGTTTAATGATTTCGCGGAGGAGGCGGCGATATCGCGGTTGTACGGCGGGATCCATTTTCGCTCGGCGATTGAGAACGGCCTTGAGCAGGGCCACTGCATCGGTGAGCGGATCAATGCCCTGCAGTTCAAGATGTAGTTCGGTGAGTTCGGCAGGTCTCTTCAGAGGGGCTATGTCGATGAAGAGATCAAATTGACAGATTTGGCAGATCTCCTCAGAGATGTTTCGGAAATGAAGAGCTTCCGGTAAGGGGACCAGACCTGCTCTACCTCTCATCCGTCTGCGGCGGGCGTTAGCTCATCTCTTTTCGCGGAAATTGAACAACTCATCAACGCGGCCGGAGTCGGCATCGATGCCGATGCCGTAGTTGTCAAAGCCGAAGCGCTCGGAGTCGCGTTTGGGACGATACCAGGTCGACTTGTCGGCGCAGCCGGGGCGCGGTACGGCAGCTTTGGTCGAGTCGTTGTAGTCGAGATAGCGATCGACGCCGCCGACATCGATGAGAATTCCATAGGATTGGGCATACCAGACAAAGGGCACGGTCGGCCGCGGGGTGCGATAATCGTCGCGCCAACTGGCCTCGCCGAAGCCGTCGGTGCCGGCGTTGAGTTGGTAGCGGTCGGCGCCGCCGAAATCGAACAGGAACGAGTTGGAGCGAATCTGCGCATTGGCGAGCGAGATAATCTTGCCGGTGTAGCTGTCGTCGCCGGCCCAATCGACCATCAGTGAAATCGTAAAGTCCCAACCGAACGACAGCCCGGCGCCGGCGGTTTCGAAAAGTTCGTGGCGGTCGTTGCCGCTTTCGTCGAACATCGCGCCGATGCAATAGTGCGCGCCGGAAGCCTGGGTGAAATAGCAGCTGCGATACAGGTCGTTGCCGGCAACGTCGTAGACGATGCCGATGCCGAACCAGTAGCCGCAGCCGAGGGAAAAGTTGCCGGCGTAGTACTCGTCATCGCCATCGCAGTCGATGAGCGCGCCGAGTCCACCCGCCCAGCTATGGCCGTCGGAGCCGTCGCCACGGCGCCCGCCGCCCCAGCCCTGCGCGTTGTTGGCGTTGATCTTACCCTGCGAATGGTAGTCGCCGCGGTTGAATTTCTCCGCCAGCGGTTCGGCGGTGTAACGGTCGTTGCCGCGGTAATCGGCGAGGATTCCGATACCGCCGCCGATTCCGCCCGCGCCCTGGCCGTCGCCCGCCAGGTAGTACTGGTCGTCGCCCAGCCGATCGAGCAACATGCCGACGCCGAAGTAGCCGCAGCCTTGCCCGGAGACATTGAGCGCGAAGTCATCGTTGCCGGCGGCATCACAGACGATGCCAGTGCCGAAGATACCGACGCCCTGCGATAGTTGGGAGGCGCGGTAACGATCATTGCCGGCCAGATCGATGACGATGCCGAGACCGCAGTTGCCGTAGCCGAACTGGCGCACGGTCAGGCTGTCGCCGTAGTTGTCGTCGCCGCCCAGATCGATGATGGCGCTGAAGGGCAGCAGGAACGACGAACCGCCGCCGGTGGCGTAGGTGTCGTTACCGCCGAAGTCGCAGATCAGCAGATAGTCGCGCGCTGCGAATTTGTGCGGCTGCCGGTCACCGATGCAGATAACGCCGAGCGGTGTCGGGATCGTCAGTGCAATAACCTTGGCTGACGCGGGCAGCGCCTGCAGGCGTTTGGCGGCCAGGTCGGTGGCGGCGATGATCTTGTAGTGGGCGTACACCAGCGACTGCCAATCGAGCAGGCGCGCGCAGTCGTCAAATTCGGGGTAGTATTTTTGTCCGTCCCCTTGCGTCGCATCAAGATCGCCGATCAGCGAGAGTCGTTGGACAATTTCCGGCGGCACGTTGCGAAACGCGAGTTGGTGGAAACGGTAAGCGTCGGCAACATTCACAACCCAGAATGCCAAGATGTCCTGCACCCGCGGGTCAAGTGTTCGCTGGACGGAATCCAGCAGCACCGGGCTGATTGCCCAACCGGCGTTGGCGCCGAAGGCGCGGTAGTCCCACTCGACGCCGGCGGCTAAGTAGAGTCGTTGCAGAGCCTGATCCAAAGAGCTGTCGGCCGGCAGCGAGTCGACCAGATTCGGCGAGTAATTGCGAAAACCGCCCACGCGCCGCTCCCAGGCCAACTGGTAGCTCAGTTGATAGAGCGCCGAGTGTGATGGATTGGCGAAGGTGGTGTCCTGCATGTAGTGGGCAAAGGCGGACTTGAGGGACTGGCTGTAGTCGTAAACGCGCAGCGGCTCGGCGAAGAGATCGTCGAAGGCCGGCAGCTTGTACGGAATCTCGAACGGATAGCGATTCCAGTAGCCCTTGGGCGCATAGCCCAAATCGGCCTTGCTCTTGCCGACCGACGCCAGCGCATCATCGAGAAGGTCGGCCTGCGCCGACAGTGTGCCGAGTGCGATCAGTAGTCCCGTTACCAAGAACTTCAAAGTCATGCGTCCTCCCATCGCCGCAAATTAGCCGCGTGCAATTCTCCCGGCAATAGTTTCGGTCTTGGTGAATCGGCGCGCAACGATTATACTGCCGCCGAAGCCGGAGTAAGGATTTTGGCCCAGCAAGTACGAAAATTCCAGGTGCGCCTGCACGATACCGACGCCGCAGGTATCTTGTTCTTTGCGCGGGAGTTGTATTTCGCACACGATGTCTACGAAGATTTCCTGCGCGCGATCGGATTCCCGATGGAGCGGCTGCTGGGCGCGAGCGAATTCTTCGTGCCGATCGTCCACGCCGAGGCGCAGTTCCAACGCAGCGTCCGCGCCGGCGATGAAGTGACCATCGCCCTGCAGGTCGCGGCCATCGGCACGACCTCCTACACGCTCAGCTACGAATTAACGAACACGAAGGGCGAAATCGTCGGCACGGCCAAGACCGTGCACGTCAGTGTCAGCCGCGCCACCGGCGGCAAGATACCGCTTCCGGAGCCGTTTCGCGCAGCGATTACCGCCTTCCGCGACCGCGCTTAGTCACCAGTTCGTATTTTACGACTTTGCCAGGATCTGCGCTACCCGCGCGCGATCAACTTTGTCGATGCCGGTGCGCGGCAGCTTCTCTACGAAGATGATCTTATCAGGCTGTTTGAAGCGGGGCAATTGGTGGGCGAGGTGTTGCCGGAGTGCGTCGAGATCGAGCGGGCTTCCGGCCGCGGTCTCCACGACCAGCGCCGGGCGCATGCCCCAGCGTTCGTGCGGGACGGCGATGCAGACGGCCTCGCGCACTGACGACAGCAACTGTGCGCAGCGCTCGATTTCCTCGGGGTAAATATTCTCACCGCCGGAGATGAACATGCGGTCCTTGCGGCCGGTGACGGTGAGGTAGCCATCCTCGCTGAGAGAGCCCAGATCGCCGGTGGCAAACCACGCGGCCGGCTCGCGCGGCGGTTCATTGAGATATCCGCGAAACATGACCACGCCGCGCACAAGGATTTCGCCGATGGTGCCGGTTGCACAATCTCTTCTGTCGTCATCGGCGATGCGGACTTCGCGATAGCGCAGCGGGCGGCCGTTGGTGGCCAGATGTGCCGGGGTGTCGCCGATTCTCGTGGCGGTCACCTGCGATGCCCCCTCAGAGAGGCCATAGCTTGTGACGATCGGTAGCTTCAACCGCAAAATCTGCTCGAGCAATGCCGGCGGCGTTGGCGCGCCGCTGAGGAGGATCGCCTTGAGCGAGGCGGGAAGTGAGCGGTGACCGCGAACGCGCAGCAAGTCGAGAAGCATGGTCGGGACCAGTGAGAGGTGAGTGATTTCGCCGCGATCCACAAGGTCGATGACCTGTGCCGGCTCGAAGCGATTCACCAAGTACATGGCCGCACGTGCCAGCAGACAACGAAAGAGAATGCCGAGCCCGCCGACGTGGCAGAGCGGCAGCGACAGCAACCAGGTATCGCCGCTGCTGAGCGGGATGTTGTCGTTGGAGCCGACGGCATTGGAGATGTGATTGCCGAGAGTCAGCATGACGCCTTTGGCAGCGCCGCCGGAGCCGGAGGTAAAGATGATCGTCGCGAGTTGATCGGAGTTAAGCAAAATGGGGGATAGCGGTGTCGGTCGGCTTGCTTGGCCCGCCACGGCCAGAGCGTCTATTGACAGCGACGGACGCGCCGTTCCCAGCTGTTCCTGCAGGTCTTCGCCGCAAACGACGAGATTCACAGCGGCTTCCTGGAGACGATTGTGCCAATCATTCGGAGTCAAGCGCGGATTCAACGGGACGGCGACCGCACCGATGCGCAGCAGTGCCATCAGCAGCTGAACATAATCGGGCGAGTTATCGGCCAGAATTCCGACTCGGGTGTCGGCAGCAATTCCGCTCCGGAGCAGATTTGCGGCGAGCTGATTGACCGCGATGTCGAGCGCGCCGTAGCTGACGAGATCGGATCCGAATCGCAGTGCCGCGGAATCTGGTGAGGTCATCGCGGCTTGCCGCAACGGGCAGTCAATGTGCATCGCTAATCCTGGTCAGGCGAGACATGCTATCAGCCGTCAGCACGACGGCCAATCCGGGGGACGCAGGCAGACGTATAGTGCCCTGGTCAATCACGAGTGCATGATCCGCCAGCGGATGTGCCAGCAGGTCCAGCGTATCGAGGCCGCAGGCGGTGTTACCCAATTGCGCCGCCGCGGCCAGATGCAACGCCGCGGAGACGCCGACGGCAGTATCGAGGGCGGAGGTCATCACGCAGTCGACACCGTTCTGGCGCAGCCGCCGGACAAGATCGAGGCAGCGGGTCGGGCCGCCGATCACGGGCGCTTTGATGATCGCGACATCAAAACCGCGCGGGCTGCTCGATGCCGGTAAGTCCAGGAATTGCGACAGCGATTCGTCGAGCGCGATCGGAACCGGGCAGGCCGCCTTGAGCATCAGCAGCTTGTTCCAGTTAAGATCCCGCAATGGTTCTTCAACATATTCGATGCGCAGTTGGGCGACGCGCGGCAAGAGGGCGAGCGCGTCATCGAAGGTGAAGGCGCCGTTGGCATCGAGGCGAATTGTGGCGGCCGGGCCGATCGTCGTACGCAGTAGCTCGATACGGCGGATATCCTCGGCCATCGTGTTGCTGCCAATCTTGAGCTTGAAAGTGCGGTAGCCCTGCGCGAGTTTTGTCTTCGCCGCCGCGGCGATTTCGGCGTCGCTTCCGGAGATCACGGCATTAACCACGGCTGCCTCGCCTGAGCGCGCATTGAGCCAGCGAGCGGCAGGGAGATGGGCGCGTTGGGACGCGAGATCGATCATGGCGCACTCGATACCGAATTCGACCGAGGGCGGCAACGGCGACGAGTGGATCGCCTGCCACCAGTCGGAGATTTCGGCGGGAGAAGTCGGAATCGGCTGGTCGGGCAACCGCGGGAGCAACGACTCCGTCACGGCGCGAGTATCGTTCAGGTTTTCGCGGTTGAATCCCGGCAGTGGGGCAATTTCACCCAGTCCCGTTTCTCCTTCACTCGACTGTAAGACGGCGATCAGCCCCTGCCGTTCGCGGAACGTTTGTCCGGATGTGACGAAGGGCCGCGTGAATGGGATGCGGTACTCGTATAATTTTGCGCTGCTTACACGCGTATGATCCATCCGATCGAAAAGAGGAGCCCGTACAATGCCAGCAGTCTGCCGGTACCGGCGAGGGTGTCGTTCAGGGCGCGTCCCTCCTGCGTGGCCAGGGAGCGGATCAGGAAGATCGCCGGAATCAGGGCCAGCGTGGCGACTGCCGCAAACGGGTGACGGCCGGTCAGGGCAAAAAAGATCACCGGATACAGCAGCGCCAAGACGACGACGACAGCATACTGCAAAACTGAAAATGTGCGCCCGAACCGCACCGCCAGCGTTCTTTTGCCGCCAGCTTTGTCGGTGGGCAGGTCGCGCGTGTTGTTGACCACCAGAATTGCCACCGACAGCAAACCGGGGGCGATTCCCGCCAGCAGTGCGTCCTGTGTGACTGTCAGCGCCGAGACGTAATAGGTTCCGCCGACCGCCACGGGGCCAAAGAAGATCAGCACAAAGATGTCCGCGAGTCCATTGTAGCCGAGCGGATACGGGCCGCCGGTGTAGAGGATGCCGAAGAGGATCGAAGCCAGGCCGATTCCGACAATCGGCCAGCCGCCGCGTGTCACGAGGTAGGCGCCGACCAGCAGTGCCAGGCTGAAGGTCACAGCGGTTGCGACGCGCATCCGCCGCGGCGTCACGAGTCCGGCGTGGGTGACGCGCAGCGGACCGAGGCGCTCATGGGTATCGACCGACTTTTCGAAGTCAAACAGGTCATTGGCGAAGTTGGTGCCGATCTGAATCAGAACCGCGCCGATGAGCGCCGCCAGGATCGCGGGCAGGTGAAACGCCTGATCGCTAAAGGCAAGCGCCGCGCCGATCACAACCGGCGTAATCGCAGCCGGCAGCGTCTTGGGACGGGCGGCCAGAATCCAGATTTGCAGCGGAGAAAGTGTGGCGGGCGCCGCGGTCATGAGCTTCGACTATGGATTGCGCTTGAACTTGGAGAAGTTGGGCTTGCGCTTCTCGACGAAGGCGTCGCGTCCTTCCTGCGCCTCCGGCGTCATGTAGAACAGCATGGTGGCATTACCGGCAAGTTCCTGCAGCCCCGCCTGGCCGTCGCAGTCGGCATTAAGCGCCGCCTTGAGACAACGCAACGCCAGCGGGCTGTTAGCGAGAATTTCGCGGCACCATTGAATGGTCTCGGCCTCGAGGCGCTCGTAGGGAACAACGCAGTTGACCAGCCCCATCTCCAGCGCCTGTTTGGCATCATACTGCCGGCACAGGAACCAGATTTCGCGGGCCTTTTTCTGCCCGACGATTCGTGCCATATAGCTGGCGCCGTACCCGCCGTCAAATGATCCGACCTTGGGACCGGTCTGGCCGAAGCGGGCGTTGTCGGCGGCAATGGTCAAATCGCACATCAGATGCAGGACATGCCCGCCGCCAATTGCATAGCCGGCGACCATGGCAATCACCGGTTTCGGCAGGGTGCGGATTTGGCGCTGCAAGTCGAGGACGTTGAGGCGGTGCACGCCCGAATCATCCTTGTAGCCCGAATCGCCGCGGATTTTCTGATCGCCGCCGGAGCAGAACGCTTCCTTGCCTTTGCCGGTCAGGATGACGACGCCGATTTCCGCATCCTCGCGGGCGTCGGCGAACGCCGTCTCCATCTCCTTGACGGTCAGCGGGCGAAACGCATTGCGGACTTGCGGGCGGTTGATCGTGATCCGGGCGATCCCTTCGGCTTTGTGGTATTCGATATCGGTGAATTCAGCGGCTTTGATCCAGTTGATTTGGCTCATCGTATGTGTTTCTCCCGGTCCGGCTCGTGCCGGTAGACGTGCTCTTGCAGGAAGCGCACGAGCGTCGTCAGATAGGCGTCCGGCTGCTCCAGATGCGTATTGTGCCCGGCGTCGCCGATCATCCTCCGCTCGCAGCGCGGCAGCGATTCCGACATGATACGATTGATGCGGCAGAACTTGTGGTCGAGCGCGCCGGTCAGCAGGAGTGTCGGCAGATGCAGGCGATCGAGTTTGTCCCACAGCGACGGCTGCCGGCCGGTGCTCAATCCTTGCAGCGCTTCCGCCAAGCCTTCGGCATTGTGCACCGAATGCAGTTTTTTCAGATGCTCCAGCTTCTCCGGATGCCGCTGCAGCGATTCAAACAACGGCGCCCGGTACCACTCGTCAAGAAAAGCCTCAATCCCCAGACAGCGCAGAGTGTAAGCGCGATCGTCGTCAAGGGCGACGCGCACGCGCCGCTCGTATTCGTCCTCGATGCCCGGCCCGCCGCTTTCGAGCACCAGCCCGCGCAGACGCTCGGGATGTTGGATGGCAACGTAGAGCGCCAGCCGCGCGCCCATCGAGTAGCCGACCAGCGTGACCTGGTCGAGTTTGTGGTGATCGAGGAACTTGAGGAGATCGCCCGCCACCGACTCCATGCTGATGCCGTTTTTGCGCAGCGGAAAGCCGTTGCGGCCGTGACCGGGAAGGTCGGGAGCGATGCAGTAGTAATCGTGTTCCAGACGTGCGAAGAGCTCGCGCCAGTCGTCCGCCAATCCCATGAATCCGTGCAGAAACAGGAGCGCCGGGTGCTTGCGACTACCGCGAGTGAGATGGTGCCAGTCCATAGCTTACGAATTTACCAATTGATCAAGCCGCCGTAAAGCGATCTCTTCGACGCGAATCCAAAGCTTCTGCAGCCAGGCGGCTTCAACCGCCCGCTCGGTCTTGACCTCGATGAGAGCGCTTTTCCTGGATTTCAGGCTGGCACGATAGACCGTCGTGAAGTCTTTGAGCGTCTTGGGCGCGTGATACTTGATGTCGAACATATCGCAGGCGGCGCGCAGCGAGCGGCCGTGCGGCGTGCCGAAGACTTCCTCGAAGTGCGCCTCGATCTTGGCCACGGGCAGGTGCGAGAAGATTCCGCCGCCGTCGTTGTTGAGGCAAACGATGGTCACCGGTTGGTCGGCGTTTCGCAGCAGCGCCAGCGAATTCAGGTCGTGCAGCGCCGCCAGATCGCCGATCAGCAAAGTCACCGGCGTGCCGGCGCCGGTCGCGAAGCCGATCGCCGTGGCAATGGTGCCATCGATGCCGTTCGCGCCGCGATTGGCGCCTACGCTTGCGGCTGCGCCGCCGGCCACGGCCGCCATTTCGGCCAGTCGCAGCGGCATGCTCGACGCCACGAACACAGCCCGGTTTTCCGAGGCTGAGCGCAAGACCGACTCGGCGATGCTCAATTCATGGACATCCGCCGTCTTGCCGAGCGCAGCTTCGCTTAATTGCTCACGCGCGATCTCATCCAGCTTTTGGAACGCGGCCAGAAGCGGTGATGGTTTCATTTCGAGTTGTTCCGCCAAGGCCTGGGCTACAAGTGCCGGCGCTGCGATCAGGCGCTTGCCGGCGCTGTGCATCGGGTCGAGTTGCAGCGGCGCGGCATCAACAATGACCAACTCCGCTCCGCTCGAAGTCAGGTAGCGCTGCAGCGACTTGGACAGCGGCGGCGCGCCGAGATGCAGAACCAGATCCGGTTCCAGTCGCCGCGTGATGGCTTCGCTGCGCAGGTACAAGTCATGCTGCGAGATGATTTGTCGTGCGGCCGATCCGGCAAAGCGCACGCCGGAACTGATATCCGCCAACAGCGGCCAATCAAGGTGTTCGGCCAATGCGACGATCGCTGTGGCATCGGTCGAGCTTGTGAGCGCTCCGGCAACCAGCACTCCGCGCCGGGCGGCCGCCAGTGATTCGGCGAGCCGGGCGATGTCGCCCGCTGCCGCCTGTGGCGAGCCGATCGCATACTCCGTGAATGGCCGCTCGCTCTTGAGCCAGCTCGCCAGCGGCTGCAAATATTCCGAATAGGACTTGAGTTCGCCGAACGGCGCGAGCGGATCGCGGAACATGCAATTGAGATGCACGGGCCCGGCCGGATTGCCGGAAGCAGCGGCGACAGCGTAAGCGATGGTCGACAGCAGGTACGCGGGGGAGATCTCGGTGGATGGGGTTGGCAGGTCGGCAAACCATCGGGCATACGAACCAAAAAGCTTAACCTGGTCAATCGTCTGCAATGCGCCGGAGTCGCGCAATTCCGGGGGGCGGTCGGCGGTGAGGACGATCAACGGCACCCGTGATTGACTTGCCTCGATGACCGCCGGATAGAAATTGGCCGCGGCCGTTCCCGACGTACAGATCACCGCCGCCGGTCGCCCGGTCGCTTTACCGTAACCCAGGGCCAGAAAGGCGGCGCCGCGTTCATCGAAATGTATCGTCTTGCGGCATTCAGCATTCTCCGCAACGGCGATCGCCAGCGGCGTCGAGCGCGAGCCGGGGCAAATCACGAAGTAATCGATGCCCGAACGGACCAACTCCTCGACAATCAGTTTTCCCCAGAGATGATTGACGTTGGCCGCCTTCATGCCTTCACTCCAACGAGCAACTCCAGTGCGGCTTGCAGCTTCTGCTCCAACTCCAGCCACTCCAGATCGGGATCCGATCCAGCGACGATACCGGCGCCGGCAAAGAGGATCACACGATTGTCGCAGACCAAAGCTGACCGCAGGGCGACGGCGAACTCGGCGCCGTCCGGCTGCAGAATTCCCACCGGCCCCGCATAGTAACCGCGATCAAACGGCTCCAACTGCCGCAATGCCAGCATCGATTCGGAGCGCGGCGTGCCGCAGACCGCCGCGGTCGGATGCAGCGCGGTCAAGATTCCGGCCGCCGTCGTTTCCGGCAGCAGTTCGGCGTGAATCGCCGACACCAGATGTTGCACGCGCCGCAGCTTGACGATCTCCGGCTCCGGCGCGATCGTGATCTCGCGGCAGAAGGGACTCAGGTCGGCGGCGATTCCGTCCACAACGAAGCGGTGTTCGCGGTTGTCTTTGCGGCTCTCCAGCAGCAGCCGCGCCAACTGGTCATCGGTCTCCGGCGCCGGTCCACGGGGCACGGTCCCGGCAACGGCTTCGGAAGAGAGTTTTCGTCCCTGCACCTGGAACAGCCGTTCCGGCGATGCCCCAACAAATGCCGATCCCGCTCGCGGCGACAACAGGAAGCGGTAAACCTGCTGATTACTTTCACCCAGCCAGCGCAGGAAATCATACGGATTGACGGCATCGCCAAAAATCAGCTCCGTGCGTCGAGCCAGCACTGCTTTAGAGAGATTCTGATTCTTGATCTCCTCGAGGACATAGCCGCAAGCATCGTTCCATTCCACCCGATCGGGGCGATCGCGGCGTTGGATCAGGGTAGCCGGCGGTTGCTGCGGCGAAGCCGGCGCGATCAGTTCTTCCAGCAAATGCTCGGCTTGTGCGATAGCGTCGTTCACCGCAAAGTCGCTTGGAAAAACGAAAGTCCCCGTGGATTTGGCTCCGGCCCGTTGTACCGAGAATCTTGGCAGTTGGCGCCACACATCCGGGAACGGGCGCCAGTCACTGCCGCGGTGATGCGCGGCTTCATCAAATCGGCCGGCCACGACAACCGCCGGAAGCGCCGGATCGGCTGCCGTTTTGAGTGCGGCTTCGATTTTTGTCACCTCGCTCAAGGTGTTGATCTCATCATCGGGCCAGTCGGTCAAGTTGCCGACGGCGCCAAATTCAACCGTCCGCTCGCGGTCGTGCCAGTATGACTTCGGGTATGCCGCAGAATGCTGCAGCCAAGCCGGGAGATCGCAGGCAGGCAATTCAAAACTGATGGCCCGGACGCCGGTTGAAACACTTGGTCGCTGCGTGAATTCGCAACGGATGGCGGCAATAACTTGCTTGAGTTCAGCGGCGAGGGATTCGGCAGATCGCGCGGGCGAGTGAGGCAGACGCGGGTCCGACATTGGCTATCGTGCCCGCCGATTTTGGAAAAGCGCCCGCGCCCGTTCGAGCAGTGCGGCGAATTGCGCCAGCGTCAGTGCCTGGCGCGCATCGGACAGGGCCGTCGCCGGCTCAGGGTGGACTTCGATCATAATCCCGTCGGCGCCCGCGGCGACCGCCGCCAGCGCCAGCGGTGCGACCAAATCGGCGCGTCCGGCGGCATGCGATGCGTCGGCGATCACGGGATAGGACGACTGCTCCTGCGCCAGGATAATCGCAGCCAGGTCAAGCGTGTGTGCGATTTCCGGTTCAAAGGTACGGACGCCGCGCTCGCAGAGGATGATCGCGTTGTTGCCGCCGCGGCTGATATATTCCGTTGCCGCGAGCCACTCCCGGATCGTTGCTGCCATGCCGCGTTTGAGCAGGATCGGCTTATTGATCGATCCCAGCGCCGTCAGCAGGGTGTAGTTGAACATGTTGCGCGAGCCGACCTGCAGCACATCGGCGTACTCGGCGACGGTGTCGATCTGCGAGCGATCCATGACCTCGGTGACGACAAACATGCCGAACCGGTCAGCCTGTGCGCGCAGCAGCTTGAGCCCGTTGACGCCGAGCCCCTGGAAGGAATCCACCTGGGTGCGCGGTTTGTAAGCGCCGCCGCGCAGAAACCTGACATCACAGCGGTGCAAGAATTCGGCAACCGCCGCGAGTTGCGCTTCATCTTCAACAGCGCAGGGTCCGGCG
>JADYYF010000175.1 GCA_020853795.1 Candidatus Zixiibacteriota bacterium | reverse complement strand
GGGGGTGAGGGTGATGATCCTTCGCCTCTGAATTACAACTGCCGCCCCTTTACCGCGGCGCCCCACATCCCGCCGACCACTCCGGACAGCTTGGCGGCGCCTCCGTGAAGGTGAAAATGTAACTGAGCAGAAACACTGCGTCCGAAATCGACACCAGGCAACTGCCATCCGGATCGCCCGAGCACAGCGGGTACGGCTGCGGCGCCGGTCCGTCCGCGAAGACATAGTTGATCAAGTAGACCGCATCCGAGATGTTGATTGCCTGCGAACCGTCCGCATCGCCCGGCCTGCAATCGCACCCGTTTTCACGATACGGCTCGGCGCAGGTACATTGATGGTAAGGCTGCCATGGCTCCCACGGCGGCAAACAGACCTGAAAAGTGCAGAAGATCTGCTGAACCTCGGCGAACGTGACAATGCAATCCCCATTCAGATCGAGCGCATGCCACTGCGAACAATAGCCTCCTGAATACCAGCAGTTGATCGCACTCACCGCATCGGCGATGCTGAAAAATCCGCTCCCGTCGACATCACCGGTCTGGAAACATGTCCCGTCGCATGTCACTGTGTCCACTGGTGTCACTTCTACGCCGATCATCGGATGACCCGGCAGCGGATCGGGCCAATAGTGCGTCCATTCCTTCCACTCGCCCGCGGCGATATCAAACTGCCACGCCGCGCATATTGCCGCCGCCTGATCGTCAACCGCCAGTGCCGGTTGCACTCCTGGAGTCTGGTCGGTGAATTCCACTCCCGCATATGCGGGCCCATTCAAGCAGCACTCGCCGGAGAAGTATACCGTCCCGATTGCCGGATACTCGAATTCGGCGCGCTCGCAGACCACCGTCTGTCGGCACAATTCCGTTCCCGGCCCGTAACAGGCGTGCCCGTGTGGCTGCCGGTCGTAGACCACGACATCGACCGTCGCTGGCCACTGTGCGCCCGGCACATCGACCAGAGAGAAGTTCAAAGAGTGTAGGCTGTAGGGATACCCCGAACTTGTCGGCGGTTTGCAGTCGCGCACGTCAAAGTAGATGACCGTCCCGTTTCCCGTCGAGTTAGCGGCCGCGAATGTTCCCAATGCACTGCCATACCCGACGATCGGGCACGGTTGCCCGCTCAGTGATGCTGCGGCAAAGAGTACTGCCCCGACTGCCGCTGCGATTTGCCTCGCAATCCTTTGACTCATGACCCACCTACCCGGCGGCCATACCGCCGCCAATGCAGAGTTGATTTAGAGCTCTGGTACCGCACAAAATATACTACGATGTCCGCATTGTAGCAACAGCAGAACTGCTGATGCGTCAATCCCCCTGCAGCGCCGACTTCAGTCGGCCTCATTCGTCCTATCTACTCCCCTGTAGCGCCGACTTCAGTCGGCTAAATTTGTCGAGGCAATCCCCATCACTCCACCCTCGGTGCCCCACCGCTTGCGGTGGGTCCGGAGGCAGCGTCCCGAGGAACGAGGGATTGCGGTGGGTTACTTCTGTTTCATGGTTGCGTCAGGTCTTCTCGCGCGCCGTGGCTTCGGAATCACCACTGCTCTCACCAGCGCGAGGCGACCTGACGCCTTCCTCAGACCCGGAACAACAACAGGGCAGGTCCCGTCACCGGCGTCTCTCGAAATCTGCGAACATACTTCCCGGGGACCTGCCGCGATTCTGACTGAGAAATCAATTGCTCCGCCGACGTAAAGTCCGATATTTCTATTTCAGAAAAGAGTATGGTCAGTAGTCGAACTTTCATTCTGTGCTGGGCGGGCATCCTCGCGACGACCATCGTCTACGGTGTCATCGACATAGCGCTGTCGGACACACTTTGGGGGCTCGTGCCCCCGGCAACGACTGCGAACTGGCTCTGGTCAGTCGGCTTCCTTTTGCTGTCGGCCCTGGTGCTGTTCTTGCCGCAGCTGCGTTTTCTGCAGGCGTTGGAAGCTCTTGACGAAGGCAAGCGGAGCCGATGGGGGATTCTGATTTCGATCGCCGTCATACTCGCCGCGATAACTGCGACGATAACTTGCTCGCACCAGAATCTCCTTCTGGGCGATGCCTACTCGATTCTGGATCGACTTGTTGCCGGCGTCGATTACTCGAACTTCAGTGCCGTCAATGTCTCGTTGCACAATCTGATCTACTCCGTGCTCCCGGGTTTTTCGGCTGATGCCGAAAGAGCCATCTGGACTTACAAAGGAGTCTCCATTGCCAGTGGCATCTTACTGGTGGTCGCGATGTTCTGGCTCCTGAGATCGACCGGGACCTTCGTCTTGACGATTGCCGGTCTCGCAACTTCCGGTGTAGTGCTGGTGTTCTTCGGTTATGTCGAGAGATACCCGCTGTTGGTTTTGACCATGTTCTTGTTTGGCTTGGCCGGCGCACTTGCTTTTGGGCGTGAGAAACGTCGGACGTGGTTTGCCGTTGTGATGTTATTGGCGGCCTGCCTCATGCATCTGGGAGCCCTGTTGTGTTTACCAGCGGCACTCTTTCTGGCGCTTCCGAAGCTTCGATCGACCACATGGAAACGACTACTGCTGTTCTTGCCGCTCGCCGCAACCGCACTCGTTCTCATCCTGGGCCGCAGTCTGCCGGTTGCGTCGGAAGCTCTCGTTGCTCTGACTCCGACTCCAACAGATTCCTACTCGCTGTTCTGCTCTCAACACATCTCCGATGTCGTCAGTGCGATACTCCTCGGTTGTCCGCTGCTCGCCTTGATTCTCCTGGGCGCGAAGGTCTTGCCAAAGGATGAGTTGTGGTTTCATGTGCTCGGCGTTGTGCCCGGGCTGGTTTTCACAAGCGTGGTTGACCCGAAATTGGGAGCGATCAGGGATTGGGACTTGCTGACGATCGGGATGCTTCCGTTGTTGGTCTGCGTAGTCAGGATCGTGGCGTGCTGTGCTGCCGGCAGTCTGCGGCGGACCATCGCTTTAGTTACCATTCTCGGATCATTGGCAGCGTTGCACACGCAGCCATGGTTAGCACTGAACTGTGACAGGACATCCGCCTATGAGGCGATGAAGACCTGGATCCGCCGCGATCTGCATTATTCGCCGTCCTACGAGCAGGGAATCCTGAACGTCGCGTACGCCAAGCTGGTTCAGGGAACCTATGAGGATGGCCCGGAGGGTGTGCTGGCACAGGAAAGGCGGCTGGCCGGCGATGCTACGGACGCGCTGAATCGCTACAATCTCGCCGTCAATTATGCGCGGTTAGGGCGATTGGCGGAGGCGGAGCAGATTCTGATCGGCCAGTGGTCCGGGTTCGAACTCAATCCCCGCGTGGTCTCGAATGTCGCCAGAATTTTCCGCGAGCGCGGTAATCGCGAGGAATTGATCAAGCTGTTGCGGGAAGCGGTTCAAAGGAATCCCACCAACAACGTTTTCCAACCCGAGTTGGACGCACTGACCCAAGGCCCGTAGAGCCGATCTCCTGACAGACGACTCACAACACTTGCCGACTCTCGCCGGAGAGATGCTACGATTCTGTCCAGCGTCGTAATCTGTCAATCTGTGCCCACCCTCCGCTAGTGCTCCGGCGGGCTGCCTACTTCAACCTCACTCCCAAAGATCTACATGAGCTTGAAATGCCATCAATCTACTTTGACACCTCTCTCTGTCACTCTGCACGTTTAATGTCAAACGGACTGACGCCAGACGGAAGACTATCATACGGCCAAATCCACTCCCTTGACCGGTACTTCTCAGAAGCCGGTCCTGGATCGGAACCAGTAACTCCCGCGGGTGATAAGTAAGGAAACAGAAACTTCGACGGGTACAGCCTGACCGTAATTCGCACTGAATCAATTTCAAAATTCTTCGACTCGAAGGTGAATCTCACTGACTCTGAATCTGACAAGTCTAGTTCAGGCCCAGCAAATGCTCTCGGATTCATTTCCCATTCAACTGCGACCTCCTCGAATTTCTCCTGGGCGTGGCTACGCATTCTTGTGATGCTATGATGCTCCAAGAACCAATCTATGGCAATCATGGCAAGGAGAACCAGAACCGCGACTCGAACAATTTTCAATGCCTTGGAACGTGGCATATTCATCTTGGTATCGAGAATGAACCGGTTATGTAGATCTGGTATGGTCTGCCAGCCCATCCCATGTACCCTTGAGTCACGTACGATTCTGCTGCAAGAGTGGCTAAATTTCTGATTACACTTCCTACGTTATTCCAAGGCTTCATGTCGAAGTTGTAAGTATCCGGTAGGGCATGAGCCATTCCGTTTTCCTCCAATTGTAGCGTGATCGTCCCGTACACAGCTGCGTCCTCGAAGCTACTGAAATGTTCGCCAAATAGATATAAGTTTATCAAAGCTCGACCATCAGTTCCAAAATCATCCAATGTGACCTTGCTGAGATCGATCGAGGTGATGGGGACAGAGAGGTTACGGTCTTTTTCCTCCAAACTGCCTGAATATCTGTACCAATCTTCCGCTTCCCACGACTCTATGTTGTTATCCGCGTCGGGGCGCTCTTGAAGCCTTGGCCCTACACCACCACCCCCGCCCTGTCCGCCACTTCCACCATGATTACTGGGCCCGGGATTCGGTTCACCACTCGTTGGTCCACCAATGAACCACGGATCTGCCGCGTTGCCCGAAGCGCCGCCGTTTTGGAGAAACCACGAGCACAAACCGCGCGAGGTGACCTGACGCTCTCCCGCGCATATTGAAAACGACCAACCTGGATTCTCGCCATCGCGGGAATGACGTTAACCCCCCTCTCCCTCTGGGAGAGGGGTCGAGGGTGAGGGTGAGTTCATCCCCCTTCGCGAAGACAACGCCTGCGACCGGGGGTAGGGGAGAGCGTGCTCTTCCTTGGCGCCCCCACAACAAAAAACCCGCGACTTCCGTCACGGGCTTCATCATCTTGGAGGCGCCACCCGGATTCGAACCGGGGAATAGCGGTTTTGCAGACCGCTGCCTTACCACTTGGCTATGGCGCCCCTCATCAATTTCTCGTCTACAAAAGAAAAAAGCGGGAAACGGGACTCGAACCCGCGACAACCACCTTGGCAAGGTGGAGCTCTACCAACTGAGCTATTCCCGCGTTGCAAACATCTGCGCGGTCAATATATCGGCAATTCGCCGGGTGTCAACAGAATTTTCAGCAGCCGCTTTCGCCCCGGTTTTGCAGCTCAAAACGTCAATCCCGGTCGGGCGGCAACGCCTGCAACGGCGGGAACGGCGACCGGTACGAATCATCTTTCAGCCACGGAAACCGCTTCATGATGTAGTTGCCGTAGGCATACACGCTCGCGGTATCGCCTCGCTCCAGCGCCAGATGCTGCGCATGGATTCGCGCCTCCCAGGCATAGTCATCCATCGCGATCGCCCGGTCAAACCGCGCCCGCGCGCTGTCTTTCTGATTCGACCGGTAGAAGCAGTCGCCGATCGCGTAATCCAGCAGCGGGTACACCTCGCCCAGCCGCTGCTCTGCCTCCTTGAACATCGGCAGCGCCGTTTGCGGCCCGGTGCGATTGGTGTGGTAGAATCCGTCCACCATCCGCTCGACGAACTGGTAATCGTGATGCACCGAATCGGCCGCCATGTCGATCTCCCCGTGCCGCATCCAGAACACCTTGTACGATCCTTCGCGCACGAATCCCATCGGGCTGAATTTGTGCCGGAATTCCGAATGCATCATCAACGCCCGCTCCGCCGGCGCCGACGGCTTATATCCGGTCGAGAAGATGATGAAATCCGGCTGCTGACTCAGCAGGTAACTGCTGTTAAACCGCCGCTCCTTCCAGGTCGGCGTCATCCCCGGTATCTGCTCCGGATGCCGCGCAATGTAGGAGTCCGTCAATCCCAGCAGATCGATCACGCGATGACCGAGCAGTTGATAACTGATCATCCCGATCGTGCTCACCGCCACCGAGAAGTCATTCCCCATATGCTTCTTCAGCATCGTGCCGAGGAAGTGCATCTTGCGCACGATATTCTGTTCATAGAACCAATACGTCTTGACGTGGTTGATCGACAGGGAATAGGACGCGATCGAAAACGCCGCCACCACCGCGACGAATGCCGCCTTGGCCACCGGCGCGTTCTTGATGAATCGCTCGGCGAAGTCCAGCAGCGCGACCGCGAACAGGAAATACAGCACTGGCGCCACCGGGAAGAAAAACCGGTAGACAAACAGCACGTCGCCGCCCACCCAGATAATGTAGAAGCAGTAGAGCAACACATAGATGTACAGCAGCGAGAAGCGCCCCCACAGCCGCTTCACCGCCAGCAGCGGCACGAGAAACAGCACGCCGTAGCCGCCCAGATCCTTGGTGAACGCCCAGAAGTACTGCAGCCCCGTCGCGATGTACTCCAACCCGACGCCGCTCTTGGCATAATAGGGATTCGGGAAGAGCGATCCGTAGTAGCCCAGCTTGAAAGCCGCAAACGGCAGCAGCGGCGCGATGTAGGTGAGCGCAAATCGCAGTGGCAGCGCTCGCCCGGCCAGCCAGCGATTCAGGAAACACACCCCGAAAACTATTGCGCCTTCCGGCCGCAACAGGCTCGCCAGCACCAGCAGCGCCGGCGTCAACTGCGGTTTGCGGTACTCGCAGACGAGCGCCGCTAGCGCCATGAACGCAAACGCCGCCGTCTCCAGGCTCGCGATCGACCAATAGGCCAATGACAAATTGGTCAGCATCATCGCTGCCGTCGCCGCATACAGCAGTACCGGATTCTCCTTGAACTCGTCCTTCATCAACCACAAAAACAGCAAGAACAGCAGCGATCCGGCCGCCACCCCCAGCAATCGCGTTGTGACGATGAAATCAATTCCCAACAGCTGCTTGGCCAGGGCCATCAGCATCACCCACAGGAAATTGGTGTAGCCTTCGACCCGCTCGCCGGCGTTGAACACCAGCCCGTCGCCGTGGAGGAAATTCGCGGCATAGCGGAACGAGATGTAGGCGTCGTCCTGCGTCAGCTCGTACTTGAAGCACGAATACTGGAAGATCGCAATCGCCGCCGCCGCGACCAGGAACAGCACGATCGCGTACGAAGTCGCTTTTCGGGCCTGCGGTCGCTGCGCCGGGGGTTTACTTTTCGCCTTGGCCATGCAACTCCAAATATACGTCTTGGACGTCCGTCGGCAAGCGGCGTTCAATGAAAACCGGCGGGATCATCGCGCTGCTCCCGCCGGCAAAATCGTTAACCGCGATCCACAAATGCGGCCGTGGCCGGGTTCAGGCCTGTCGGGCGTGCTCGTAGAGTGCGAGATATTGCTTCGCCGACTTCTTCCACGAGAAGTCCTGCTTCATCGCCCGCTTCATTAACGCCTGCCAGGTGCGCTGCTTGTTATACGCCGCCAGCGCCCGCTCGACCGCCGCCAACAGCGCCGCGCCGGTATACTCCTCGAACAAAAATCCCGTCGCCTTGCCCCGGGCCGCATCAAAATCAACGATCGTGTCTGCCAGCCCCCCCGTCTTGCGCGCAATTGGAATCGTTCCGTAACGCAGGGAATAGAGTTGGTTTAACCCACAGGGCTCGTAGTGCGACGGCATCAGGAACATGTCCGCGCCCGCCTCGATCTGGTGTGCCAGCGCTTCGTCAAATGTCAGGTTAATCTTCATCCGCTCCGGATGCTGCTTCTCCAGCTTCTGGAACAACTTGTGGTATTTCTCCTGTCCCGTGCCGAGCAGAACAAAGGTGAAATCCAGAGCGAACAACTCGTCGGCGGCTGCTTCGATCAGATCAAACCCCTTCTGGTCCGCCAGCCGGCTGATCACTCCGATCAGCGGCTTCTCCGCCCGCGCAGTGCTTAACCCGGAGATCTTCAACAGCTCCGCCTTGTTTACCGCCTTCAATTCCAGCTTCTCGTGGCTGTAGCGCGCCTTGATGTACTCGTCCGTTTCCGGCGACCAAATGTCGTAGTCTACGCCGTTGACGACACCGAAGAGCGCCGACCGGCGGTCGTGCAATACGCCTTCCAGTCCGTAACCGAACTCGTTGCTGCTCTGAATCTCCTCGGCGTAGGTCTCGCTAACGGTGTTGACCGCATCCGCATACACGATCCCCGCCTTGAGGAAATTCACCCGGCCCCAGAACTCGAACGGGGACGTGGGGTAGAAGAACGCCTTGTTGATTCCCAGATCGTCGAAGCTGGCGGCCGGAAACATCCCCTGGAAGGCGACATTGTGAATCGTCAGCACCGTGCGGGTCGCATTGAAAAACGGGTGATCGCGCTCGGCCGTCCGCAAGTACGCCGGAACCATCGCCGCCTGCCAGTCATTCGCGTTGATGATATCCGGCTGAAACTCCAGCCGCTCCAGCAGGAGCAGGGCTGCCCGCGCAAAGAACGCAAACCGCAGATGATTGTCCGGATAGTCCTTGCCCGTCTTTGGATCGACATACAGCCCGTCCCGGTCGAATAACTCGTCGCACTCGATGAAGTAGGTCGTCAGCTTGCTCTTCGGCACGTCGCGCTGCAGCACGTTGAATTTGTATTGCGTGCCTCCCAGCCACACGGCCAGATCGTTCAAGCGTCCGACGCGGAAAAGGTCAAACCGGTCGACATTGACGCTGCGATACTTCGGCGTGATCAGCGCCACCTCGTGCTTCAACGCCGCCAGTTGTTGCGGCAATGCGCCGGCCACATCCGCCAGCCCGCCCGTCTTGGAATAGGGCATCGCCTCGGAGGCCACGTACGCGATCTTCATTTTTCCCATGGTCAATCCCTCCCTCCATGGAGGCCGTTGCTACGCGCTCTGGATTTCGCGCAGATAGAGTGCCGCATCCTCCGGCGCCACCGGATTAATGTAAAACCCGGTGCCGGTCTCGAATCCGGCGATCTTGGTCAGCTTCGGAATGATTTCCAAATGCCAGTGGTAGTATTCTTTGCCGGCGTTGGTGAAGGCGTCGGTGTGCAGCACGTAATTGTAGGGCGGATCGGCCAGCGCCAGTTTCAGCTTGGTCAGCACCGTCTTGACGATCCCCGCCAAATCCCCCGCCAACGGATCGGTAATCGCGCTGTACAGGCTCTCATGCTTCTTCGGCAACACCCAGGTTTCGAACGGAAACCGCGGCGCAAACGGCTCGATCGCCACGAATTCCTCGGTCTCGCACACCACGCGCTTGCCCCAACCCATCTCCTGCCGAACGATGTCGCAGAAGATGCAGCGTTCCTTGTAGCCGAAATAGCGCTCGCTCCCCTCCAACTCCGACTGCACCCGGATCGGCACCACCGGCGTCGCGATCAATTGCGAGTGCGCGTGCTCCAGCGAGGCCCCCGCAGCCTCCCCCTGGTTTTTGAAACACATCAAATATTTGAACCGAATATCTTTCTTCAGATCGAGCATCCGGTGCTGGTAAGCCAAGAAGACGCGCTTGATCTGCTCCGGACTCAAATCCACCAAATCGTGCTGGTGGTTCGGCGTCTCGATCACCACCTCATGTGCGCCGATCCCGTTCATCCGGTCGAACATCCCCTCGCCCTCGCGGTTCAGTTCGCCTTCGATCTTCAACGCCGGGTACTTGTTGGAAATCACCCGCAATTCCCAGCCCGGGGAATTCGGCGGCCCGCCGTTGTTGCGCAAGGCAAAGATTTCCGGCGGCGTCATCGCCTCGTTGCCGGGACAGAACGGACAACTCTTCGGCTCTTTCGCCTTCACCTGCGGCGGGAAGTCGCTCGGTCGTTTCCCCCGTTCCGTTGATATGATTACCCAGCGTCCAACAATCGGGTCTTTTCGTAGTTCCGGCATCCGCTGTAACCTCTCTCCCGCCCTGATCCTTATCGCAACTTATCGGCATTTGGCGCCGGCGTCAACGCCATTATTCCCGCAAAATCGCCGCGCGGCTCCAACTTATTCTTTCGCCTTCCAGCCGGCGCGCTGCGCCGCCGTCATCGCGAAAATCTTGCGGAATAATGCGCCGTCGGCCGTCGTGAACTCGCGACCACGCCGCGACTTCACCACCTGTGCCGTCTCGATCGCCTTCTCCACGGCGTAGTCGACAAAACCGTCTTTGCCGCCCCACATGAACGACGGCAAAAAGCGCCCGCCTGCCAGACCACCGCCGAACAGATTCGCCGAATAGCCCAGCACCATCCCCGTCGTCAAGAGCGTCCCGATACCGGTCTTGGTGTGGTCGCCGACGAAACTACCGACCTTGTTCTGCCCGGTCTTGAGCAACCCTTGCGGCAGTTCCACCTTGATTTCACCGTAGTTGTTCTTCAAATCGGAGTTCGTCGTCAACGCGCCAAAATTCACCCACTCGCCGACATAGGCGTGGCCGATGAAGCCCTCGTGGTACTTGTTCGAGTAGCCCAAAAACACCGACTCTTCCACTTCGCCGCCGACCCGGCAATGCGGGCCGAAGGAGCAGCCGGTGCGTACTTTGCCGCCGACCAATTGGCAGAAATCGCCGATGTACGCCGGCCCTTCCACCCGCGTGTGCGGCGAGATGATCACGCTCTCACCGATATACACCGGCCCCGAGCGTGCATCGATCACCACCTGTCCGTCAATCCGCGTGTCGCGGCCGATATAAACATCATCCTCGTTATAGATCAGACAGTCTTCGTCGATCTCCGCGTTCTGATAGATGTCGCTGAAATTCAGATCGGGAATCAATAGCTGGAAATCGTACTCGATCTCCTTGGAATTGGCGTGCACCAGATCCCACAGATAGTCAATCCGCCGCACCTTTGCTTCGTGAGGGGTGATTTTCTCGGCCAACGTGTTCAAGACGCGCAGCACGGCCGCCGGGGAAGTATCTTTGCCCAGCTCCCGGATCTGCGCCGCCGCGTGCCCATCGATGGTCTTCCGCAATAAGACCAGCTTGCCGCCGGCGCGCAAGACCTGATCCTCCGCCTGCTCCGTAATCAATTCGGTCAATTCGTCGGTTGCCACGAAGCCGGGATTGATAAACAGCGCCTCGTCGAAATCCCCCAGATCGAAGTCGTTGACCTTGCGCTGCAGATTCTCGGCCAGGTAAAGCGCCAGGTAGTCGCGCACAATCAGCCGGAATTCGTCGTGATCGAGGCGCGCCGTCCATTTGTCGCCCAGCGACAGGATGCCGCACAGAAACTCCGCCGGCGTGTGCGACAGGCTCAGCGGGTAAAAATTCTCAACCTGTTCGTCTTCGAAAAAGAATATGATTCGTCTCATGACGAGAAGATAGGGAACGGATGGCGGTAATGCTAATCTTTAAACAGCGAGTCCCAGGCGGCTTTGTCGCGGTCTTTCTTGTTGCCGGTGAAGCGCGCTTTCGACTGCCGCGACAACGAAAAGGCCTCCGCCTCCGTCGCCTCCGGTTGCTTCTCCGTCACCGGCTCCGGCTTGCCTCTCGGCACGAACCACTCGCAGAAGTTCGCCTTTTCTTTGTACCGCACCCACTCCGCCTGTGACTCCAGGCACTGGTGGTGGGCGTCGCGGTCATAGAACTTGCAGTTGTAGCAGCATTTCAGCGGCTGGTCGCAGCTCGGACAAGTGTCGTTGCGCGACACCCGGCCGCTGACCGGCACTTCGGCCTTGCAGGACCAGCATAAAATCAGGTTTTTGGCGTCCATAAAGGTTCACTCTTGGAAAACGTGAGTTTGATCTCGTTTTGAAATTCCGTCGTATTTCGCGATACGGGATTTGGCCCTGATGCGGGGCCTCAAAAGCATTCAGTAGTTAGTATACCACCTGCCCCATATTTGTCAACAAAAACTCCTGCCGAAAGTTCACGCCGTCATCCCGATTTCCCGATCAGAAAAAGCCGTTGCATTCCCCCGCCCGGCATCGTAATTTTGCGACTTCAAATTCTCTGACGTTGAGGCAATCGTAAGTGCGCATTCTCGTGGTTGGCTCCGGCGGTCGCGAACACGCCATCTGCTGGAAGCTGTCGAAAAGTCAGTTCGTCGAAAAGGTCTACTGTGCCCCCGGCAACGCCGGCATCTTTAAACATGCCGAGTTGGTCGACATTCGGGCCGAAGACATCGACAACCTCATCCGCTTTGCCCGCGAACGGCAGGTCGACCTGACCGTCGTCGGTCCCGAACTGCCCCTGTCGATGGGCATCGTCGACCGTTTCGAGGCGGAAAAACTCAAGATCTTCGGTCCCACCAAGGCCGCCGCCGAAATTGAATACTCCAAAGCCTACGCCAAGCAGTTTATGCGCAAATACCATATCCCAACCGCCAGCTTCATGATCTTCGAGGATATGCGCGAAGCGATCAAGTTCGTCCGCGGTGCCGGGATGCCGATCGTCATCAAGGCCGACGGCCTGGCCGCGGGAAAGGGCGTTGCGATCTCGCACTCCGCCGAAGACGCCGAGCGCGTCATCCGCGACCTGATGCAAAAACGCCAGTTTGGCGAAGCCGGCGCCAAAATCGTTATTGAAAGCTTCCTGCAGGGCGAGGAGGCCTCCGTCTTTGCCTTCACCGACGGCAAGAGCCTGCTGACCACGATCTCCGCCCAGGATCACAAACGCGTCGGCGACGGCGATACCGGCCC
>JADYYF010000174.1 GCA_020853795.1 Candidatus Zixiibacteriota bacterium | reverse complement strand
TCAAGAATACCGGCGACGGCCGATTGATCTTGATCTCATCCATACCGCAATGTCAGAGTTGAATACTACCGCCATCTGACGCACACAAAATCGCCGCCCGGTCGATCCGACCCGGCGGCGGTGTCTTTTCGTGAGGTTTCGTCAAACCGCTTGACGCCTTCAATTCGGGAAGTGATAATTCACCGTCGTAAGCTCTGATGTTGTGAAAAAAGGAAGATGTCGAAACCCCGCTGCCATCTCAAAAGCTATGACTAGCTGCAGAACTTGCGTTGACGATGGGTCTTTACTATGATAAATCCTTATTACTACTTGTTCTACAAGCTGTCACGCTCTTTGAACCGGAAAGGCAATAACGAGTGGGGGCCCATAGGGGCCATGACGTGGTTTAACGGATGGTATGCTGTCGCTGCCTATTCGCAGCTGTTTCCTCCCTCGCAAGCGGGCTCTGTGAATAATCACAAGATCGTAATTGGTACTTTAATCTTGGGCCTTTTTGTCACAAACTCAGTCCTGTTCCTGAATAAAAAACGGGTTGAGAAGATCATGAGCCAGTACAAACGCGAGTCCGAGCGAAGCCGACGGATTGGCAGATTCTTGGTGATTCTCTATATCGTGCTGTCGTTTGCGCTGATCTTTCTTGCGTGAGACTGCTGCACGGCTGGCAACGGACTACTATATCGACTTTTGCGATCAGGAGCTCATTCATCAGGTGTTCGATTATAAAACCCCTAACGAAGTCGCGGCCATATGGCCCACCCAGCATGCTGCGTGAATCTGTCTTGACTTCAGGGGATCACTGCGACTCCAGGTGAGGCAATTGGTGGTATTGCCGGTGGCCTTATAGGCGGAATTTTTGGCGGCCTTGGGGGTTCCGAACCGGGTGCTGCTGTTGTGCGGTCGTATTACCAGTGTGAGGGTCTATGATAAAGTTTTGGAACATAGTTTACTATTTTGCCTATAGGGGCGATCATAAGCTCCGGCTACTTTTTGACAAGTATGTTCCATTAAAACATATTCTCAGAATTCCTTTGGTCAGGAACTTCTACGCTAAACGAGGAGTAACAGTTAACCACATCTACGATGCTGTAGATAAAGCATTCAAGAGACCCGATTTCGGTCTCAGCATTACGTTTGCAGGGGGCCTGATGTGCATTCTGATCTTCGCGATATGCTTTGGTCTTGCGCTTGTGTACGAAGGAATTCTTCGGGATAGTCACAGACTCTCGATTTACCATGAGGGTGGATTCGTCCTTGTATCCTTAATTGTAAACTACTTGCTGCTCTTCAGGCGTGATAAATACCTGAAGTACTTCAAGGAACTTGAAGAAATGAAAGGTGCCGAACGAAGGAAGTGGGCATGGATTAGCTTTGCCGTGATCTTCGGCATTTTGCTCTTTGCGATCGGTAGTTTTGTATTCATGGCTTACCGAACATAGTTCGTCAGTCGCCCCTCATCTCGCGGCTGGTTGTCTTCGATGATAGCTGAAGGGGTCTTGATCAACGAAAATGCTTCAGCCGCGTCACCGCCGCAGAATCTTCTCCATCGCTTTTCCCTTGGCCAGTTCATCAATCAGCTTGTCCAGGTAGCGAATCTTCTGCATCAGAGGATCTTCGATCTCCTCCACGCGAATCCCGCACACCACGCCCTTGATCAGCGCGCTATTGGGATGCAGGCGTGGTGCCTGAGCAAAGAAGGTCTCAAAGTCGTTTCCCAGTTCGATCTGTTTCTTCAATCCTGCCTGGTCATAGCCGGTCAGCCAGCAGATGATTTGATCAACTTCCTTCTTGGTGCGTTTCTTGCGTTCCGCCTTTTGAACATACATCGGGTAGACGCTCCCGAATTTCATCGAGAATACTTTATGCTTCGGCATCTTCATTCCTCCTGCGTGTGAATCGCCAAATCAATAGGCGTCCGAACCTGGTGAAAGTTAGTATACGATTCGGTCGTTGGCAATCACCTTTCGGCGGAGTGTAGACCTATGAAATCAACGCACCGGCGTGGGCAGGGATGATTGGGTGGCCGGCAAGACAAACGCCGCCGGGCGTTTCAGCCGGCGGCGTTGTCGCTGTAATCAGTACGAATCGCTGGTTCGCGTGTTTCCGAGGCTACTCGAATTTGAGCGTGAACGGCTGCGATCCCGAATGCCGTTGCATGTTCTGGCGCATGATTGCGAGGGTCGCTTCGTATGAGTGCCCGGCCTCGAAAGCGACATCCTCCGCCGGATTCGGCGCTGCCAGCGTGCGCCACAGCACGAGGTTCCAGCGGCTCATCTGCGCGTCGTATTCCGCCTGAGCGTTGACGTCATAGCGCGACTTGTTGCCCGTGTTGAAGGCTTGATTGTAGATGTAGCCGGAGATATGATCACCCGGTTGCCAGTTCTGACCGACAAACATCAAAAGAGTCGTGTCCTGTGTGAACAGCTGATCGCCGGTGAACAGCGGACCGGAGGTATGCATCAGCCGCGGCTCGCTGAAATTCGTGTCCAGGTCGCGGGCATTGCGCTGGTACAGCGCAACGTCGAACTGATCGTACTTCTGCTGCGCCCCCCAGAAGAAATCTTCCGCGATGCCGAAGGGATCGGTTCGGCCGGCACGCCAGATCCAGCAGTCGATATTGCCGCCGCCCGTGGTATAGTGCGTTTCGCCGATGTCATTGGGGGTATTGAGATGGCAGGTAGAACCGCAGTTGGCGCGCTCACTACCGTTATTGCCGTAGTCGATGAAGAGCGCCAGCGCGTCCTCGTTCTCCCAGAGGTTCCGAAGCCGCTCACCGATATTGAGCAGTTGGTTTCCGTTCTTACCCTTGATGGTGTCGGTGACCTGAAGGAATGGTGTCGGGCCCTCCTGGAAGATCCAATGGCCCGGCTTCTTCGTCTCCGACGAGTCGACCCAATTGAAGCGCATGTACAGATTCTGGCCATCCTGGATGGCTTGCACCCGGACGACACCGGGGCCGAAGTAACTGCCGTAAGCCGAGTCCGTCCCGATCCAGATCGACGCGATGTCGATGTCGTCCCAGACCGGGTCGTTTATGATGTCGCCGGTATTGGGCGGAGTTGTCACCGCCGCGACCTTGACCTCGCGGTCGCCGCCAGCCCCGACGACCGGCTCATCGTCTTTGCCGCAGCCGATCATCATGAATCCGGCCAGCACGACGGCCAGCCCGAGGGACAAGAGTTTTCTCAAGTTCATTATGTCTCCGTTCTTACGACGCTCTTTTCGATGGTAACCAGGGGAAACTAACACGGTGGTCGAGTTTAGTCAAATTCATTCGGCCTTGATAATCATCAGGGTCAGGTCGTCCGGCTGCGTCTCCGGATCGCGGAACCGGATCACCTCATCAACGATCGTCTCGCGAATTTCTCGGGCAGAGCGATTACCATTCGATTTTACCAACTCGACCAGACGGTCAGTTCCAAATAATTCCTGCCGGGGATTCTCGGCTTCGGTGACGCCATCGGTATACAGCACCAGGATGTCACCGCTCCTTATATGTATCGGCCGTTCCTCGTATTCCTTGTCCGACTGGATTCCCAGCGTCCAGCCGCCGGTCGTTAGGAATTCGACCTCGCCGGTCACCCGCAGATGAATCGGCGGGTTGTGGCCGGCGTTCGCAAAGGTAAAGATCCGGTTCTTGGCGTCCAACACGCCATAGACCGCCGTCACGAATTTCCCGCGTTCGACCGATTCGCAGATCAGGTTGTTTACCTTGCGCAGAATTGTGCGAATCGCATAGTTGTTGCGGATTTCGGCGATCAACGACGCCCGGTAGGAGGCCATGATCAGTGCCGCCGGAACTCCTTTACCGGAGACATCGGCAATCGTGACTCCCAACTGGTGATCGACAATCGGGATGAAGTCAAAATAATCTCCGCCGACCTCGTCGGACGAGATGTTCACGGCGTCAAAATCGAAACCCGGATAGCGCGGCGGTACCGCCGGGATGAACGACTTCTGAATTTCCCGCGCCACCTGGAGCTGGTCTTTGATCTTGTTCTTCTCCAACGTCTCCTGAATCAGTTTGGCACGCGTAATTGACACCGAGGCCTGATTAGCGAAAGCGGTCACCATCTCCAGATCGGACGGGGAATAGGCGTCGAGTCGGTCGGATTCGAGATTGAAGGCGCCGATCACCTCGTTGCCGGAGAAGAGGGGTACTACCAGCTCCGAGTTCGTGGTTTGGCGGGTCTTGACGTAACGCTGATCTTCGGCCACGTTCGGCACAATCACCGGCTCGCCGGTCTTGGCCACCCATCCGACCAGACCTTTGCCCGCTTTCAGGCGCAGCAGCGCCGGGGTGTCGTCCTCGTGATACCCCTGCGAAAACAGCTCGTCGATCATTTCGCCCTTGTGGCTGAGGATGTAGATTCCAACGGCGTCAAACGCAATCAGCTTCTCCAGTGCCGCCACGATGCTCTTGAAGACCTCGTCGAGCCGAATCGACATCGACAAGATCGTTCCGGTCTCCTGGAGCAACTCCAGCTCGAGTTCGATCCGGTGGAGGGCATCGATCAGCACGGCATTGCGCAGGCGCAGCTGGTACTCGCTGAGGTTCTCACCGACTTGCTCAACCAGACGCTCGAAGCCCGCGCCGCCGTACACCAGGAACATTGCCGGGATTGATTCGACTGCCTCAAAGGGGAATCTGCGGAGACGGTTGACCTCCAAGGCAGAATGCTTTTTCAATTCACCCACGATCGGGCTGTCGCCGATCTCCGGCTCCGCTGCGAAATGTTCGTATTCGGTCGAGATGATGTCCCGCAGCGAATAGCGCTTGCGCTCATCGGCCTCGAGCAGATGAATTTCGAGTTCCAGACGCTTGCGATGATAGACCAGTACCGCCAGCGAGGCGTCCGCAAGAAACGGGCGCAACTGGTCATGCAGCTCGGCAATATAGTTCAGCCGACTCTGGGAGAAAGCTCGTTCCCGATTGGCTGGTTTGGCTGTTGTGTCCGTCATTGATCTCCACTCTGCTCCGCTGGGACGTGCCTGCGAATATCCGTCGAGAATACACCCGACATCTGTCGGAGGCAAGTCCAAAAGCTTGAGTCAGTGTATACTCCGTTTGAGTAAGCTGGTTGCCGGTTACGAAATAAAAAGCAGCTTGACAGCGCTAACTCGATGATTTAGGTTCACTTTCAACATCGCTAACGATTTTCGGCGCTAATAGCTTAATCGGGAAGTGGGTGAAATTCCCGCACAGCCCCGCTACTGTAAGCAGCTACGAAATCCCCACCATGCCACTGGGAAACCGGGAAGGCGCGGGAGAGTAGGTTGGAAGCTGACAAGTCAGGAGACCTGCCGAGAGTCATCATCGTTCACTTATTCCTGCGCGGGTTCAGGAGTTGGTCCTGACCGACTTGACACAGGTCGGTTTTTTCATGCCCGCCCGTGGAGTTGTTGTATGACTGACTTCTTCCGGGCCTTTTTTCCGCGACGCACCTCGGCGGCACCCTCATTGCCGCAGCGATTCTGCCTGCGTCACTTCTTGGCCGCAGCTGCCGCCCCAACAATCCTGCTGTCGCTGCTGGCAGTCACCTCTGTACGGTGCCAGGACTTCGGGGAAATCACCGGCGTCGTCCGCGATTCACTGCTCGAAGTGCCCGTTGGCGGCGTATTGGTCACGGCGCTTCCGCAGGGAGTCACTGTCACCACAGATTCCCAGGGTCGATTTCGGCTCTCGCGGCTCACCCCGGGCGTGATGTCGGTGCGTTGCGAATCAGCGTTCATTGCGTCGAAGCAGTGGGAGGGCATCCTGCTGCGCGAGGGCATGAGCATCGATCTGTCGCTGTGGGTGCGGACCACCACCATCGAGTTGCCCACGCAGACGATTACCTCCAGCCGTTCCGTTTCGCCGGGAAGTGTCTTATACAGCCGAGTTCAGATTGCGGCATCATCGGCGCGTACGCTCGGCGATTTCCTGGCGCAAACGGGTGTGCAATTGGAATCCGATGGCCGCACACAGTATGCCTCGCTGCGGGGCTTTTCACCGCAAGGCGTACTCATCTTGCTTGATGGGGTTCCCCTGAATCCCGATGGTGGCGCCGCCGATCTCAGCACAATTCCGATTGAGAGTATCGAACGCATTGAAGTGGTCAAGACCGGCGGTTCGGCGCGCTTCGGTGCAAACGGTCTGGGCGGAGCGGTGAGTGTCACGACCCGGCGGCCGCTATTGATCAGCGATCCGGCGGTGCAGGTTTCGTTTCAGCGCGGGAGCTTTGACCAGACTGCTGCCGCTACGACGGCCGATGCACAACTCCTCGGCGCCGCTGTGGCATTGAGCTATGACTACTCGCAGCAAACGAACGATTACAGCTACACCCACCCGTACCTCGGCGAACTGCAGCGCCGCAACAACTTCCGTCGCACCTATTCGCTGTTTGCTTCAATTCGACCCCGACGCTGGCAACGGCTGTCGGTAATCATCCAACAAGCCAACAGCCACAGCGGGCTGCCCGGGGCGATCTTTCAAGAGACGACCGGCGCAACTCTTGCCAAGCGGGAAAATCTGCTTCTTGCAGCCAACTATGATGCGTCCGCCCTCCGGGTCGGTGTTGCTCTTCGTCAGATCGGTCAGTACTTCCGCGATCGTGAGGCTTATTTGCCTTATGAGAAGAACTACCTGCAGATCCTGCGGCGGTTCCACGTGGACTGGAGTCCGTCGGTCGCCTCGTGGTTCGAGCCGCACGTCGGTGGGGAAGTTGCCGGTGAGACATTTTTCAACGACGATCTCGTCACGCCGGGCCGCTCGCTGCCGCAAGGACGGCGGCGCACCGAGTCCTTCGTCAGCGGGATCAGGCTGTCGCCGGCTTATCGGTGGCTTGCTGGGTTGCTTGAGGGCAACTGGCGTCTGGATCGTATCGATGATAAGAGCCACGCTGCGCCGTATCTTGGTGCGGCCGTGCGAACGCGCCGGCCATTCGTTCTTGGTGTGCAGGCGAGCTATGCTGAGTCGTATCGACTTCCGCCGCTCGATGCGCTGTTTTGGCGCGATGATGTTTTCGTCGAGTCCAATCCCGACCTTAAGCCCGAAACAGCGGCTACGCGCGATCTCGGCTTCTTTTTTCGCCACGAAGCACCGATTATTTTCGAATTCAGGAACACTTGGTTTTCCAGCCGTCTCGCCGAAATGATTGTCTGGCGGCGGCAGTTTGACGGCAAGTACCGGCCGGTGAATCTCGATCGTGCCCGACATTCCGGTACTGAGTTCGAGATCAAATTGGCGACTCACAATCACCGGCTGGAATTGAGCTACACGCGCAACACTCTGAACGCCGTGAACGAGTCAACGGGTTCGGGTTACGCCGGGAACACGATTCCCTTCAAACCAAATCGCACCGAACGACTCACCGTGTCCGCGCTGCTGAAGAGGTTGCGGATGGATTACAGCTACAGCTTCACCGGTGAGCGCTACATTCGTGAGGCGAATTCCAAGGCGCTGCCGGGTTTCGCGCTGCACGATCTCATATTGGAATACACGCTTGCGGTCGGGCCGACGAGCAGCACGATTCGCCTGGCCGCCTACAACTTGTTCGATCAGCGCTACGAGCTGCTGGAGCGCATGCCGATGCCGCCGCGCAGCCTGGCGCTCTCATATCGTATCGCAATCTAACAACGGGGAGAATCAACTATGCTTCTTCGACATCTATCCTGGATCGTATTGCCAATCCTGATGTGGGGCTCATTGGCTGTGGCCGATCGCAATCTCGTCGTCGTCAATGGGCTGGGTGAGACGTTCGACTTAGTCAACTTGAGTGACAGCACTGTTACGCTTGGTGTCGATCAACTTGGTCTCTATCCCAACGACTTCGTTGTCAGTGCCAATCGGGGTATTGCCATTAATTCCGGCAGCAATGATCTCTACTTCTACGACATGACCACTCTGACGCGGGTCGGACAGCTCTTTGTCGGCGCCGGCCGGAACCCTTACAACGGTGCATTTCTCAACGCCGACACGTTCTATGTGACGAATCTGGTCGCTTCGACAGTGACCAAGATTGATGCCGGCGATCGCACGGTCATAACCGAGTTTCCCGTAGGGGACAATCTGGACAGCGACAGCCCGCAGGGAATCGTCATCCGAGAGCGCCGCGCCTACATCTGCCTGACCAGCTTCAACGAGTTGTTTGAATACGATCAAGGCAAGCTTGAAGTCTGGGACTTGAGCGCCGATACGCTGGTCAAACGCGTTACGGTGGGTGTCAATCCCCAACTTGCTCGCTTCGGTTACGATGGATACTTGTATATCCTTTGTACCGGTAACTATGCCGATATTGGGGGCAGACTGTTCAAGTTCGACCCGGCGACCCTGAGCCTTATCGACTCGCTTGACATCGGTGGTTCGCCGGGCGGGCTTGCCATCACCAAGACGGGGGTCGCCTTTCTCGCCGCTGGCGGCTGGCCGCCGCCGGTCAAACGCGATTCCAGAGGATTGCAGCTTGTGGAACGGAGACTTGCCCGATCACAGCAGTCCGGCGGACTCGTCTTCACAGTCGATCTCGCGAGTTGGAGCATCGTGCATGGACCCTCCAACCCCATCAACACTTGCTGGGGTGTGACGTCTGCGTTGGCGATAACTGATTCGACAGTGGCTGTCTGCTGCTTCGCCGATGATCGCCTGGTTGAGATCGATGCTCAAGGAGACGTACTGAAGTCGTTCGACGTTGGCGATGGCCCAGCTGTATCGGCCAAGTCACCTGATTGCCTTGTTCCCAAGGGTGACGCCGATAACTCCGGGGCGGTCTCCGTTTCGGATGCCGTTTACCTGATCAATTTCATTTTTGCCGGCGGCCCCGAACCGCAGGTCGAGGGGTCCGGCGACGCGGATTGCAGCGGTTCACTCTCGATCAGCGATGCCGTCTACTTGATCAACTTTATTTTTGCCGGCGGACCGCCGTCTTGCGGTTGTGCCGACTAACCGGTTATCGAACACTTGAGGTTGACTCAGGAACCTATGCATTTGTTTGCATAAAAAGCTCATCGAAAGGGGTGAATTCTGTCTCCGTTGCCGGCGAGACAGATCCAGCGTCCGCATGTCATTGTAAGTTGCTGTAAGGCAAAACATTCAAAGACTGTCCTTAAGTGACTCTTTAGCAATTTCGGCACTCGAATTGCTCCGAAGTTGAGGTTGCGTACTTCTGTTTTTGATTGCGACTCGCCAGGAATTCTGGGAGTGGTGCGCGCCGGACCAACCGGCCGCCCGAAGTTGACTTCGGGTATCCCCCCTCCACCACTCCCTTTTTAATTTCCTCCTCCAGCTTAGCTTGCTCTGACTCGCTTTCGAGCGTATTATCCTGCGATGATTCCCCTTGTTCCGGCAGAGCCTTATCTTCTTGGCCAGAGAAACGCGACGCTGGCCCAGCATCTTGGATACGATGGCGGCGAGAGGCTGCTCATCATTAATGCTGACGATTTTGGTCTGACTCCAGCAGTCAACCGGTCAATCGCCGAGTTGTTTGAACTCGGCTTGATAAGCTCCACGACGCTTATGGTTACCGGCAGGGCATATGACGAGGCTGTCAGGCTGGTCAAGGACGGGTCGATTCCGGATTGTGGCTTGCACCTGACGTTAACGTCGTCATTGCCTGATTCGCCGGCCACACCGATTCTTCCGGCCGCGGAAATCCCAAGCCTGGTTGACAGAAACGGTCACTTCTACCTGAATCGCGACGATTTTTTCGCCAACGCCAGACCTGAAGAGGCCGAGCGTGAGGCGATTGCTCAAATCGAAAGAGTCTTGTCTATGGGTGTGAACTTGACGCACCTTGATAGCCACGAAGGCACGCTGCAACTGCTTCCGGAATTCGCAGAGGTCTACATCCGCCTTGGCGCGCGTTTCCGCCTGCCGATGCGCATGGGCTCACGCATGCTGGTGCGCGAACTCGGACACGAAGACGACTGGATAAGCCACGCACATGATCTGGGGCTGCACTTTCCCGACAACTTCGTCTACGTGCCGATTGATGCATTCGCGAGCTTTGAAGAGAAGCTGTCTTACAAGCTGAAACTCATTGACGCTCTTCCCGCAGGGGTGACGGAGCTGTATTTCCATCCCGCTCGCGCCACGTGGCTTAGCGAGTTAGACGGAGTTCACGTCGACGACGGGGCGGGATTGATTTGGCAGGTTCGCAGTTGGGACTACCGGATCCTGACCTCACCCGAACTGCGACAACGTGTGGACTCGGGCGCCTTCCGCCTGATTAGCTTCCGGCCACTCCGCGAACTTGTCCGCACTTGAATAGTCGAGATTCATTTCACAAAGTCTGACAGAAAGATGCCACCAAAAGGATGACCGGAGTCGTCTGACGACAACCCCGGTCCGTTGGGTACAGGGTAGGATAAGGAAGGGTCCCCGAGGAGCAACCTGAAGCGATTTACCTCAGGCCCTTCCGGTAGGATTACTATCAAATCGTCAACATCTGGCGATGTTGTCTGATTTCAATGTCATCTACCAATTCTAACGTCCGCACTGCTGCAAAGTTCCAAGCGTCTCACTTGATTTGTGACTTCATCCACTTGGTTGTTACAGACTTTGGACGTTCAATCGGCCAGCCCATCGCCCGCGCCACGACCGCCTGAGCACAGACGCCCAGAGCGCGCGAAACGCTGAAGAGGACCGTGTAATAGTCAAATTCGGTTAGGCCGAAGTGGTACAGCAGCGCGCCCGATCCGGCATCAACGTTCGGCCATGGATCTTTGATCTTCTGTACTTGCTGCAACACCCCCGGCACGGTATTAAACACACGCTCGACGATCTGGAACACCTCGTCCTGCGCGATGTGCTTCTTACCCCAGTCGAGGAACGCCGCGAAGCGCGGATCGGTGATCCGAAGCACGGCATGGCCGTATCCCGGAACCACTTTGCCGGAATTTAAGGTTTCCCACGCAAACTGCTTGAGCTGTTCCTCGCTCGGGACGCCGCCGAATTTTTTCTTCACATCAAGAATCCAGTGCAGGCATTCCTGATTGGCCAGACCGTGCAGGGGACCGGCCAGGCCGTTGAGGCCGGCGGACAGCGAGTAATAGAGGTCGGACAGCGCCGAATTGACGCAGAACGTGGTATGTGCCGAGACATTGCCCGATTCATGATCGGAATGCAGCACCAGGTACAGGCGCATGCAATCGGCAAACTTGCCCTGCGGATCGGGCAGTCCGAGCATCTTGACGTAATTCTCTGACCAAGTCAGCTTGGGATCGGAGGCAATGCGCGCGCCCTTGCCAAAACGCATCCGGTAGACGCCGGCCGCGATTTCAGGAAGGCGAGCGATGATGTCGAGAGCATCTTCCAGGGTCCACACCCAGTAGTCGCTCTTCGGCATGCCCTGGTCGTAATGCAACCGGAACTTCGATTCTTTCTCCATAACGAGAATGGCGGTATTGAACATCGCCATCGGATGCGAGTCCTTCGGCATCGCTTCGAGGACCTTCCAAACGTACTCCGGCACCTTAGCACGAGCCTTGAGATCCTTGTCGAGATCGGCGAGTTGCTCCTTGGTGGGGAGTTCGCCGGTCAGCAGCAGCCAGAAGGTCTCTTCGGGAGTCTTGTCGACGAGTTGGCCGACCGGAATCTCCCGGATGATCAAACCTTTGTCCGGCGGAACTTCGGAAGTGTCGCACACCAGCCCCTTCACGCCGCGCATACCGCCATAGGCCTGTTCGATGGTCACTTCGGAAATCTTCAGATTGCCGAATTGCTTGACCATTTCCCGAATTTCCGTCGCCTTCTTTGGGAATTCGGCTGCTAATTTTTCTCTTAGTGCTGTCATTTTCACTTCTTGTGCTACGGTTGCCATGTTGTACCTCCTCCCGCCGGACTGAGCAATGGCAGGGAAGAGGTCGCTGTCATGTCGCCCCTCCGGGCGTAGTTATGTGAATTAATTCACAATTCTATCTGTCCTATATATGTATGAAGGCAAATCTTGTCAAGAATTATTTGGGGATTTTTGGCGAATGAGTAGTGATTGCCCGCATCGTGATTCTGCGCAATTTGAGGCAACCCGACTTTGCAGAATGGGTATTTGCGGAAATAGTCCGAATGGGAAGCACATGGGAAGTCGGCTTTGCGCATAGTCGGTAAGACGGGGTCACCTTCCCACAATATTGTCAAGAGACTATCGGCTTGCAGGGGGAATTCCAATCAGCTAATCTCGAACCCATGCTTTGCATCTTCTGTCGCATCATCGAAGGATCAGCGCCGACCAAGATCTTCTATCAGGACGAGAATGTCATCGTCTTCCATGATATCGCGCCGAAGGCACCGATTCATCTGCTAATCTGCCCCAGACAGCACTTCGAGAACTTCCTGAGTGCGCCGCCGGAAGTGCACGGGCATCTGGCTGCAGCGGTGCGTAAAGTGAGTGAGATGCTGGGCGAGCGCGGCAGGGACTTCCGCATCCAGATCAATAACGGTCCCGGTTCGGGGCAGATCGTCTTCCACCTCCACTATCATTTTCTGGCGTGGGACTAAGCCGCTGAGAGCAAAAATCCGATCCTAATCAGAGCGGGCAGGGGGAACTAACTACGGAGTAACGATGCGGTCGATTGGGACAAGTGCCATCCTCCTGATACTGATAGTGATCCTACCACACGCGAGCGCAGGTGGGTTCGATTCTGCGGTGCCGGGGCAGCTCTCCTGGACATTATCGCTCGGTGCTGGTGCCCAGAAGGGCGCCGGAAGCAACTTCCACACTCTGACTGGCGTGGGGATGGCAGTTGGCATTGGAGCGAACTTGAGCCTCGCAATTACTCCAACCTACTGCGGCGTCGTGGCGAGCGGTCGGTCAGGCGGAAGCTACCTCATCGACCTGCCGCTCTCACTGAACGGCCACTTCGCCGTTTCAGCTAAGGTCAAACTCGCCATCGGCGGCGGGATTGGTATCGGGTTCTCCGACATGCGCGAATGGTCCAAGTCGAACCGTGCGCTGACGGGGCATCTCGGCGTATCGGTTTCGTTGTACGACCGCCAATCCTCGAATATCGCCACGGAACTGCGGCTGGTGAAAGCCTCGACGAGCACCGGCAACGCAACCCTCGGATACCTCCTGCTGCGATACGCCATCGCTCTTTAGTCAGTCGCTAATCGGTTCGCGTGTGCTGGTCGCTGGTACCGTTGTCGTAGAGCCCGAGGAAAGTGACCACGCGGCCGCTTTCGTCGCGCAGAAACTGTGCGCGGAAGTAATCGACGTTTTCAATCATGAAGCGATCATTCCCCAGCGGGACCAAAGTAGACGCGGGATTCTGTTCGCGCTGGTAGCGGAGCTTGCCGTTCTCCAGCCAGACCCGGCGCGGGCCGTAGGTGCCGACATATTCTGCGAGCTTGGCTTCATCCAGCTGCGTCGGTCGAACGCGAGCCGCGATCGCTTCCGCCGCCCACTGCAGCCGTTCTTTTTTGCGGAGATCGGTCGATTTTTCCGAGATCGACTGCAGCGCCGCTAAATAGGCAACATCGAGGGCCTGTTGCGGATCGACCTCGATGTCGGGCGCAACACCAACGCCCTCCCAGTTGGTCCCGGTAATTGGGTTAATGGCGCGACCAAAAGGCACGGCAACCTGAACATTGAGACTCGCAAAAAGCCGCTCGTTAGTCGGATGCGCGCCGCCGCCCGTGGTCTTGCCGATGATCGTGCCACGCTTGAGGCTCTGGAGATTGTAGGCGAATTCCTCGCCGCCGGAGAAAGTAAACGGGCTGGTCAGCACATACACCGCGGCATTCGGCATCTTGTTGCCGGGGACGTACGCCTGGGTCCAGAACTGTTGGATCGTATCTTGTGCGCGGATATAGAAGCTGTTCAGGTGGACCGGCGTCTCGAACAAGTAGCTGGTGATGAGCTGGATCATCGACGGATCGCCGCCGCCGTTTTGGCGCAGATCGAAAATCACCGCGTCGCAGCCGCTGAGGAAATTCATGGCGGCTATGGCGGTGCTGCCGGCGATCTCGGCGGGCACAAAGCCGCGCAGGTCCAGGTAGCCCACGTTACCGTCGAGGATCTCCAGTTTCCGGAAGCCGTAGTTACTCGCTTTCATCTCCTCATACCACGGATTCGGAGCCAACGAGTCTCGTGCGGCTGCCATTTCTTTGAGTTGATTGTCGCTGACGAAGTGGACGCCGAGATGGCGGTCGTTTGAGATCGAGCGCAGGTCTTCCGTTATTCGCATGGCAAACTCCCGACCGCTGGTGATGGATTTGTAAGCGCCTTTCCGGAATTGATCATGAATGAATTTGCTCATCGCCTGGGCCTTGTCGAGGAAGACGTATTCGTCGACCAGAGCCTTCGCGATGCTGTCGATAATCGCCGCTTGCACCTTGGCGTCAAGCGTCCGATCGCTGGTTTCGGTCGAGATTATGAGCTGTGCACTGGCGCGCTCACTTGAACAAAGCGCCAGCATAAAAGCGAGGCTCAGTATCAGAAGAACCAGATTCGGGTGTGACCGGAAGCTCATGTCATCTCCTCTTCGAAATTGTTAGGGGCTCGGTAGCCGTAGGCGCATGTAGATTGTTGCGCGGGTGTAGCGCGTAGCCCAGGGTGCGGTTGTTCTCAATTTGCGAAAGCCAAGCTTGCGATAGAGCAGGTTGGCCGCGGTCAGCTTGGGGCTGGTCGCGAGCACAACCTCCCGGGCCCCCAGCGTAGCGGCTTGCTCGATGCAGTGCTGCGCCAGTCGGCGACCGATACCGCGGCTGCGAAAGCGCCGCGTCACTGCCATTTTGGCAATTTCGTAAACGGCATCGTTGTGCCGAACCAGCGCCGCTGTCCCGACGATCGCACTGCCGGCGCGGGCCAGGAAGACCCGGCCGCCGTGCGCGAGAATGTGGCGGTCGGGATGATCGAGCATCTTCAGGTCGGCCGGCTCGACCCGGAAGTACTCCTGCAGCCACTCGACGTTGAGCTGCTTGAATAGTTTTTGGTAGCGCGGCTCGAAGTCGATGACTTCAACGGGCGCGTACAATTCCGGATAGAGCCGCTCGACCACCCGGTCGTACATCTCTCGTTCCGCCAGCGAATCTTCGACCCGATCCAGAGTGCTCAGGAAATCGCGGTCGACCAGAGCCAGCAATTCCTCATTGCAATAGCGGATTACGCTCCACATCGGCTGCAACGCCGTGACCGTCTGGCGTCCGAGTCTGCTCAGACTCAGCAGGCGCTTGCGATCATCGCGCCGATCGCGCGTGGAGACGAGCAGGCCGTTTTTTTCCATCTGGCCGGCGATCTGATTGACGGCCGGGTGGGTAAATTTCAACTGCTCGGCAATTTCCGTCACCGCCAGGGGACTGTGCTCGAAGAGCAGGAAGGCGACCGGAAACCAGCGCGCCTCGAAATTCACCTCGTGTTCGGCGTAGATGCGGGAAATGTCGCGAGCGAGGCGGTCGCTCAGCCGTTTCAAGCGGCTGGCAAGAGCCAGAGCGCCCAAGGTTCGGATTGTGTCTTGACCTGTCGCGGTCATGATGGTCTTCCTCCGCTCAGTTTCGATTTACGTAAGTACTTACATAGAAGTTCTGTTAACGATCGTTAAAAGTCCGACAATCGCTGTCAGCGCACCGGAAAAATAAGCTTGCGGCGAGGAGAAATTCGACAAGAATCGACTGGGTCGGAGGCGCGCGGGAAAATCAGCCAACAGCGCCGCCGGGGAGCCGTATCGAATAACGGATTACGGCGTCAAGGAATCGCTTGACAGCCGGGGGAGCGCGAGCTAATTTATTTAGCCTTAATTGATTTTGGGGCAGAACCCTTATCCAGCGTGAGAGGAGGTTGAGCCAAGATTGACAGGAGTCAAAGTTCGTGACGACGAGTCATTCGA
This sequence comes from Candidatus Zixiibacteriota bacterium, assembly GCA_020853795.1. Taxonomy (NCBI): domain Bacteria; kingdom Pseudomonadati; phylum Candidatus Zixiibacteriota; species Candidatus Zixiibacteriota bacterium. The sequence goes on along the minus strand of JADYYF010000174.1, from coordinate 30,717 downwards.
GAAAGCGTTGCGGCGCTTCAACAAGCTGTGCGAGCGCTCGGGGATTCTTTCGGACATCAAGAAGCATCAGCATTTTGAGAAGCCGTCGGATCGTCGCAAGCGCAAGATGAACGCAGCTAAGCGCAAAGCGCGCAGGTTCAATCGGGAAGACTGACGATGTCCGTGCTGGAGACGCTGAATAACGATCTGAAGGAAGCACTCAAGGCGGGGGACAAGGCCAAAGCCGAAGTTATTCGCGGACTGAAATCCGACATCAAGTATAAGGAAATCGAGCTCAAGCGGCCGCCGACCGATGAGGATGCAGTCGCCGTGATTTCGACCGCCGCCAAGAAACGACGCGATTCAATCGAGCAGTTTCGGGCGGGGGGGCGCCAGGATCTGGTGGATAAAGAGAGTCACGAGCTTGAGATCATTACCCGTTATCTGCCTCAGCAGCTCTCGGACGAGGAAGTGAATTCGATAATCGCCGCGGCCATCGCCGCCATCGGTGCCAAGGCACCGGGCGACACAGGCAAGGTGATGAAGGAAATCATGCCCAAGATCAAGGGTCGTGTCGACGGCAATCGTGTGCGTGAATTAATCGCCGCCAAACTGGCGGGCTGAACGACGATCGAGAATGACCAATGCGACCCGCCCGGTGGTTGTGCCGGGCGGGTTGTTTTTTTCCTGGACGAAATCCCGGCGCGGGACTTTCGAGAAGTGCAGAAGCGGCATCGAAACGACAGGATGAGAGTATGGACAGTGAACCGCAGATCAGTTATGACGATTTTCGCCGCGTCGACATGCGCGTCGGCGAGATTCTGGAAGTGCTCGATTTTGAGCGCGCGCGCAATCCGTCGTACAAGGTCCGCGTCTCATTTGGGGCAGAGGTGGGCGAAAAGTGGTCCAGTGTTCAGGCAAAGACGGCTTACAGCAAAGAGGAACTCGTCGGCAAGCAGGTTATTGCCGTAGTCAACTTCCCGCCGAAGAACATCGCGGGTTTCATGTCGGAAGTGCTGATACTTGGGGTCGAGATGGCTGATGGTAGCTTGTCGCTGCTCGAACCGGGGCGACGCCCGGCCGTGATCGGGTTCCGAGTCTATTAGAAACCTGACAACACCATCGGGATGGGGAGGGTTAATTCCCCCTTGCAATTCGGCAGGAGGGATCGTATACTCTCAAGTCTCTGGACGATAGTATGTTTGATTCGTTATCGGAAAAATTAGAGAAGGTTTTCAAGAATCTTCGCGGCCAAGGCAAGCTGACGGAGGATAACGTCCGCGAGTCCGTCAAGGAAGTTCGCCGCGCTCTTCTCGAAGCCGATGTCAACTTCAAGGTTGTCAAGGAGTTCATCGGTGCGGTCGAAGCGAAGGCCTACGGTCAGGAAACGCTGCGCTCGATTTCCCCGGGCGAGCAGGTCGTCAAGATCATCCATGACGAGTTGGTGACCGTCCTCGGTGGCGAGAATGCGCCGATCGCGTTCCGCGCCACGCCCGGCAAGCTGGTGGTCTGCGGACTCCAGGGGTCGGGCAAGACCACTCTTTGCGGTAAACTGGCATTGCATTATCAGAAGAAAGGCCAGCGGCCATTGTTGGTGGCCGGTGACGTCTATCGTCCCGCCGCAGTGAAACAACTTCAGGTGCTCGGCAAGTCGATCGATGTGCCGGTATTCCACATCGACAAAAAACCGCCGCAGATTTGCGAAGAAGCGCTGGAATACGCGCGAGCCAACAATCTGACGCTAGTCATTTTCGATACTGCCGGCCGGCTCCACATCGATCTGGAATTGATGGAAGAGCTCAAGGAGATCAAGCGGCGGGTCACTCCGGATGAGATTATCCTCGTGGCCGACTCGATGACCGGCCAGGATGCCGTCAACGTCGCCCAGCAGTTCAACGAAGCGCTCGATATAACCGGTGTGGCATTGACTAAGTTAGACGGTGATGCTCGCGGCGGCGCAGCGCTGTCAATCCGCCACGTCACCGGGAAGCCGCTGAAGCTGGTGTCGATCGGGGAGAAACTCAGCGATCTCGAGCTCTTCTACCCGGAGCGGATGGCGTCGCGCATCCTCGGGATGGGCGATATCGTATCGCTGGTCGAAAAGGCGCAAGAGACCATCGACCTCAAAGAGGCCGAGAAGCTCGAGAAGAAGCTGCGCAAGGATCAGTTCACCTTTGATGACTTCTACCAGCAGTTGCAGCAGCTCAAGAAAATGGGCTCACTTGAGTCGATTCTGAAAATGATCCCCGGTGTTTCGAGTGCTATGCGCAACGTTGATATCGATGAATCACAGATGAAGCGCGTCGAGGCGATTATCCTGTCGATGACGCCGGAAGAGCGCAATCGACCGCAAATCCTAAACGGCTCGCGCCGAGCACGTATCGCCGACGGCTCGGGGAATTCGATTCAAGAGGTCAATCGACTGATCAAGCAGTTCCAGCAGATGCAGAAGATGCTGAAACAAATGCGGGGCGGCAAACTAAAGCGGATGATTCCAGGCAACTTTTTCAATTAGTTAAGTACATTAACTTTACGTATCTTGTATTGGAGGAATGAATTGGCAGTCAAGCTGAGACTCAGACGTATGGGCGCGAAGAAGCGTCCCATTTATCGCATCGTTGCCATTGACTCGCGCCGCGCCCGTGAGGGACGATTTGTCGACATGATGGGGTATTATAACCCGATCGTGAAGCCGGCGCTGGTGAAGGTAGACGAAGAAAAGATCTTCAAGTGGCTAAAGCAAGGCGCGACGCCGTCCGACACGGTGCACACGCTATTCTCGCAGATCGGGATTAACGAGAAGTGGGAACTGCTGCGCGCCGGCAAGGACGGTTCCGGGGTCGAAATTAAGACCACGATCACGGAAAGGAAAAAGCGCACACGCAAGGCGAAGGCGGCCACGGCTGCGCCGGCGGCGGGAGAAGCTTCGGCATAGATTCGGGTTAATTCTATTGCAGTGAAGGGAATCGCTTCACTCCCCCAAGTTTGGCGCAGGCCGGTCGATTCACTGAGTGCGATTGTCAAACGAGGTAGATACTGGTAATCTGCACAGACTGGAAGGTGGAACGTGAAGGATTTCGTCGAGACGATCGTCAAGGCACTGGTAGACAACCCGGACGCCGTTCGATTACGGGAGATTGAAGGCGAGCGCACGACAGTATTCGAACTCCGCGTCGGCCCGGGTGATCTGGGCAAGGTAATCGGCAAGGCGGGGAATACGGCGAAGGCGATTCGCACGATTATGCTGGCTGTTTCGGCCAAGCACGGCAAGCGAGCAGTACTGGAGATACTCGAATAGATCAAGAGCTAATTGCGATCGGCAAAATCGTCCGCGCCCACGGCATCAACGGCGAGCTCGTCGTAATCCCGCTGACGGACTTTGTCGATCGATTTGACGACTTGGAATCCGTCGTCCTCGAAGCGCCGCAACCGCGCCGACTGGCCGTCCGCTCGGTGCGGGCGCACAAACAGCAGCTGCTGATCGCCCTCGAAACCATCGATACCCGCAATGACGCCGAAGCGCACATCGGCGAATTCCTCTCCGTCACGCGCGCCGAGTTGGTGGAACTGCCGGAGGGGACTTTGTTTCAGTTCGATGTCGTCGGCATGGAAGTTCGATCGGAAGACGGCGAGGATCTGGGAAAGATAGTGGAGATCATCGAAATGCCGGCCAATGACATCTGGCGAGTGGAAGGACGGCGCTCGTTCAACCTGCCGGCCAGCGGCAATATCATCTTGAAGGTCGACCGGACTGCGCGCGTGGTGACGATCCGGCTTCTTGAGGGGCTGTTGGATTTGCAGTAATGAAGATTACCATTCTCACAATCTTCCCGGAATTTTTTGAAAGTCCGCTGCGGCAGTCGCTGTTGAAGAAGGCGATTGACTCCGGCGTGCTCGAAGTCGAGCTCATCGATATCCGTAAGTACTCAACCAACAAGCATAACACGGTGGATGACACCCCGTTCGGCGGCGGCGGCGGAATGGTCATGAAGATTGAACCGCTGTACGATGCGCTTTCTACCGCGCTGTATGAAAGTGATACCCAGAACCGCCGGATCGTGCTAACCTCCGCCGCAGGCAGGAAATACGACCACGCGACGGCGGTGAAATACTCGCTCTTCGACCATCTTATCGTTGTTTGCGGACGCTACAAGGGCGTCGACGAACGCATTTCTCGATTTTTCGACCTTGATGAAATCTCGATCGGAGATTATATAATCAACGGCGGCGAAACGGCCGCCCTTGTTATCTTGGAGTCGGTCTTCCGGCTGCTCCCCGGTTCAATCCACAAGATTGAGTCGGCCTTAAGTGACTCGTTCAGCGACGAACTTCTGGGAGCGCCAGTATGGACGCGCCCGGCCGAGTTTCTCGGTCAGCGAGTGCCGGATGTCCTCGTGGAGGGCGACCATGCCCGCCAGGAGCGTTTTCGTCGGTGGTGTGCGCTGAAGCGCACCGTTGAAAACCGCCCCGACTTGCTCTGGCGCGCGCAGTTGTCCGATGAGGATCGCGGTATGCTGGAAAGCATCGCCGCCGGCCGTGAATTTGAAAATTGATTTTTGATTGGAGGATAGAATGAATCAGTTGGTGCGCAAGATTGAGGAGAAGTATCTGCGCGAGCAGAAAGTTGATTTTTCGCCGGGTGATACCGTGGCGGTACACCAGAAGATCATGGAAGGCGATAAAGAGCGCATCCAGGTGTTCCAGGGCGTTGTCATCGGTCGGCGCGGCGGCGGCACTGGAGCGAGCTTCACCGTGCGCAAAGTGACGCAAGGAATCGCGGTCGAAAAGGTCTATCCGCTGCACTCACCGAATATCGCGAAGATCGAGAAAGTACGCACCGGCCACGTGCGGCGCGCCAAACTCAACTACTTGCGCGGCCGGTCGGGTAAGGCGGCTCGCATTGGCGAGAAGCGTACCGAGGAACAGGCAACGGAATAACCCGTAGTCTACTGGAGAATGAGACGGCGTCCGGTCACGAACTGGGCGCCGCTTTCTTTTGCCGGTTGCCAGTGCGGGCAGCGTCGAAGTTCTGCTTGCCCAAATCATTTGAAGCGCCAACCTTCTTCGTATGCGGCGCTCGCGACTGGAAATCGAACTACGCAAGCAGGGCACAAACTGGATCTGTGGCGTAGATGAAGCCGGCCGGGGGCCATTGGCCGGACCGGTCGTGGCTGCGGCTGTGATTCTCCCCGCTGATTTCGATGCGCGGGGTATCGTGGACTCCAAGAAACTTTCAGAACCGCGGCGCGAGGCTTGTTTTGAGCGAATTACGCGGGAATGCATAGGCTTTGGTGTCGGTCGCTGTGACCCGGAATTGATTGATGAAATCAACATCCTTCAGGCGACATTTCAGGCCATGCGTCAGGCGCTGGGACAACTCACGCGGACACCGGAGATTGTCCTCGTCGACGGCAACCAGCGCATCCCCAATTTGTCGATTGCACAACAGACGATTGTTCAGGGGGACGGCAGTGTCGTGGCGATCGCCTGCGCGTCGATCATCGCGAAGGTTACGCGCGACCGGATTATGCGCGAGTATCACCGGTTGCATCCGGAGTATGGGTTCGACCAACACAAGGGCTATCCGACCGTACAGCACCGCGCCAACATCGCGCGTTTCGGCGTTCTACCGATCCACCGCAAGAGCTTCAATTTGCTCGAGCCCCAGTTCGAACTTGCGCTCAGCATCTCCGACGACGGCAGCCATTAGATGAACCGGCGGGCGACCGGATCACGCTTCGAGGCGAGCGCAGCGAAATTCCTCGAAGAGCAAGGCTGCCAAATTATCGCACGGAACTATCGTAGTGGACACCACGAGATTGACTTGATCTGTCTCAAAGATGAAGTCGTAATCTTCGTCGAAGTTAAAGGCTCGCGCTCGGAGAAGTTTGGCGACGCGGTCTACAAAGTCGATCAGCGCAAACAGCAGTCCCTCATCGCCGCGGCGCAAGGCTTTATTCAACAATTCCGACGGAAAGTGGCGGGATTCCGATTTGACGTGGTAATCGTAACGGAAGCGCCTGACGGTCGACAGCGGATCGAGCACCGCCCCAACGCCTTTACTCTTTAGTCTCCAGCGGCTTGAGACCCAGTTCTAAGCGACGTTCCTTCACGCGGGCTTCAATCATGTCCCAGATCACGACCAGCCGTTCCGGTTCAAGATTCAGTTCCGACTTCACCTCTAGCAGCGAAGAGTCGGTAAAATTGAAGGCGGTCAGGATCGAGTCACGCTCACGGTAGAACACCCTGCCCACCGTGTCGCTGCGTGCGGCCAGCAGGGACAACTCGACGTAGCAGTTCACGAAATCAGTTTCGCGGGGATGACTCGGTTGCGGCCGCAAATGGAAGTACGCAAGTGCAGCGACGGCGATGACGACGAGGACAATGGTCAACCATGGGCGCATAATTCAAGATCACTGTTTCGCGAGTGAATGTCAATCGTCGCGCTTGGCAGTTGGCGGCAGCGCCGGATCAATGAAGAGCGACTTAACGTTTTGATAGGTTACCTGTCCGGGGGCACCCTTGCGCATTTTGCGCACGTAACGCCGTTCGGTATAGATCACCGGTACCTGCGTGACCTTGCGCATCTCGGAGTAAAACGCCGCAACCGCCGCCGCCTCCTCGATCGAGCGTCGTGATGGCTGGCGATTCTTGTCGGGCCGAACCAAGATAACGTGCGACCCCGGAACCTGTTGCGCGTGAAACCAGAGATCGTAACTGCGGGCTACCTTGAACGTCAGTTCATCGTTACCTTCGGAGTTCTTGCCGATCAAGATCTTCTCTCCGTCGCTGCTGCGCAGTATGCGGTAGTACCTGGATTGTTCGGGAGCGTCATCATCGGACCGCTTCAGTTTGGCGGAAAGCCCCAAGGCCAGGATGAGGTCGCTGAGTGCCTCCGGCGAGCCGGCTCGGTCTATCGTGTTGGCTGCGTCCGAGAGGGCGTCGATCTTGGCGCGAGCCTTGGAAATGCGCTCGGTGAGGAGCGGCTTGGAGCGTTGGAGCTTCTTCGCAGTCTTGTAATAGCTGGCTGCCGACTCAAGGACGCTCTTGCCCGGCAAGAGTTCGATTTCGACCGGTGCGCCCGAATCGAAGTCGGTAACCGTGACCATGCCGTCCCGCGGGGTCGTTTGCGGATTGCTCATCAGCAGGTCCCCCCAGCGGCTATACTTCTCGGCGGAAGCGCATCCAACGAGGTCGATCGCGAGCTTGCCGATTAATTGTCTCAGCCGACCAATCTCGCGATTGATGCGGTTGCGCCAGCTTCGTCGGACTTCGGCAAACTGCCGTTCCGACTCATCCAGTGACTCGATGGAGTGAAACAGCTCGATCAACGGCGACGTCGCGAGCGGTAGACTGCTGTTGGCGTCATGAACTTCGTATCGATCACCCTCGAAGCGCAGCGTGTATCTGCGCTGATGGTCCTCATAGACCAGGACTTCGCCGGAATGCGGTGGCTCGGCCAGCGGCGGTGGCGCCTGGTAGAGCGCGCGTGGTCGCAGTCTTCGTTTGTCTTCAATCACGCGCAGCGCCTGAACGATAGTACCGGACGCATCGAGCAGAAAGGCATTGCTCTGTCCGCCAAAGAGTTCGAAGACAATGCGGAAGTTCTGCGGTGCGACCTCCTCGGACGCGCGCGATAACTCGATCGTGATGAGGCGATTGCGACGATCGCCCTCGACGGCGGTCACGGTCGCCGGGGTCGCTTCCTGCCAGATTGCAAAGGTATCGGAGCTGTCAGGCCAGCCGGCCGCCGGGAGAAAACTGGGCGGCGCGAAAGAGAACAGCAGATGCAGCTTCGGCGTCGAGGCAAAAAGGAAACGAAATGTCTTGCCGCGCTTGTTGTATTCGACTTTATGCAGAAGCGCGCCCGCGACAGCCCGATCCAGTTCGCGCGCAAGGAAATAGGTGATGATGGCGCTCTTGGGAATCATGCAGTTGTCGAAGCTAAGTTCTGCCGGCGCCAAAGTCAACAAGGACACTTTTCCGTTGACACCGGCAACTTGGGGGTGTTCTTTGCCAAACTTGAATTTAGCACGAGGGCAAGTATGATCAGAAGCATGACCGGCTACGGTAAAGCCGCGGTCAGCGTTAACAAGAAGAAGGTGTCGATCGAGATCACCTCGGTCAACAATCGGTTCCTCGAATTGTCCCTGCGCCTGCCGCGCGTCTTTGCGGAATATGAAAGCGACTTGCGCGAGGCGATTACCGGAATGGTGTCACGCGGCAAGTTGTCGGTGCTGGTTACGATGGAGGACAACAACGTTTCGCCGCAGACGTTGATTCTCAACGAAGAGAACGCCGCCCTCTATTATAAGATGTTCGCCGACCTCAAGAAGAAATTCAAGTTGGCCGGCGAGATCAGTCTTGCCGATTTCACCGGTTTGCCGGAGCTGTTCAATGTGGCGGCGGCAGCGGCGCTGTCGAAAGAGGAAGTGGCCAAGCTGGTTGATGGCGTCAAGCATGCGGTCGAATCTCTGAACAAGATGCGCCAGCGCGAGGGCAAAGCGTTGGGCGACGACATGATTATGCGGGTGAAGTTGATCTCGAAGGCGATCGACAAGATCGAGAAAATCTATCCGCAAACGGTCACTCGCTACCGCCAGCGCTTTCAGGAGACACTGAAGAAGTTGCTCGACGACAGCACCACACGTAGCGCCGACGAAACCCGTTTGCGACTGGATATGGAACTGGCGCTGCTGGTCGACAAGGCCGACATCACCGAGGAGTGCGTGCGACTCCGCAGCCACTGCGACGCCTTTGCGGCGGCAATCAAAGCCGAAGGCGATACCGGGAAGCGACTGAATTTCATCCTGCAAGAGATGAATCGGGAAGCCAATACCATCGGCTCCAAGGCGGCGCTGTATGAGATATCCGCCGAAGTCATCCGCATCCGCGAAGAGATCGAAAAGCTCCGCGAACAGGTACAAAACATCGAGTAATGGAAGTGAGCGCCAGCAATTTGCGCCGGCTGAACAAGCGTAAGCCGTTGATCGTCGTTTTGTCGGGCCCGTCCGGGGTCGGCAAGTCGACGCTGGTGGAGCGGCTGCTTCAACGCAACCGGAATTTTGTTGAGTCGGTTTCGGCGACCACGCGTATCAAGCGAGCAGGGGAGCGGCACGGTCGCGATTACTTCTTTATGACACCGGCGACCTTCCGGAACAAATGGCGCCGCGGCGAGTTTATAGAAACGGCTCGCATTTTCGATGCCTGGTACGGTACACCCAAACAGGCGGTGTTGAATGCGATTGCCAAGGGCCGGACCGTGTTGTTCGATATCGACATCCTTGGCGGCCGGGCGATCAAACGCTGGCGCCAGGAGGCGATCCTGATTTTCGTGATGCCGCCCAGCTTGGCGGTTCTCAAACGGCGATTGCTCGGTCGCAAGACCGAGTCGTCGGAGTCGGCGCGGAAGCGCCTGGGGCGCGCGCTAAAGGAAATGAAAGTTTGGACGAAATATGATTACGTTGTCTGCAACGATGACCTGGAGGCGACGGTGGCGCTGATCGATCAGATCATCCGAGCCGAATCGCAGCGGGTGACACGGTGCGGGACAATCAACCTAATGGAGTAACCGATGGATCGCCACAGAGATGAAACGCTGCTGATGAGCAACCTGGACAAGATTACGCTGAACCATTATGAGGCTGTCCTGGTCGCCGCCAAGCGCGCTCGCTACGTCAATCTCAAACGCCTGCAACAATTACAGATGATGAATGAAGACAGCGAGTACAATTTCGATTATCGCAAGGTCACAACGCTGGCGCTGGACGACCTTTTGAACGACCGCATCAAGTACGTCTATCGCAGTCAGGAATAAGCATTGGCAAAAAATCTCGTCATCGTCGAGTCGCCGACGAAGTCCAAGACCCTGGCCAAGTTCCTCGGTAAGGAATTCACCATTAAGGCCTCGGTGGGTCACGTCCTGGATCTGCCCAAGTCGAAGCTCGGCATTGACCTGGAAAACGGCTTCCAGCCGACCTATCAGGTGATCAAGGGGAAAGCTCCGATCATCAAGGAGTTGAAGGAAGCGGCCGCCAAGGCAAAAGCTATTTTCCTGGCACCTGACCCGGATCGTGAAGGCGAAGCGATCGCCTATCATATTGCCTCCAAATTGAGCGGGCTAAAAATCCCAATCCGGCGGGTCACGTTTAACGAGATAACCAAGAAAGCCGTTTTGGCCGGGATCGAGAATGCGACGGCAATCGACCAGAAGCTGGTTGATGCGCAGCAGGCGCGTCGAATCCTGGACCGCCTGGTGGGTTACAAGGTGAGCCCTGTGCTGTGGCAGACCATCTATTACGGTCTTTCTGCTGGGCGCGTGCAGTCGGTAGCGCTCCGAATCATCTGCGAGCGCGAAGCGCAAATTGACGCGTTCAGGCCGGAGGAATATTGGAAACTTCTCGCGGAGTTCGTCACTGCCAAGAAGGAGAAGTTTGAAGCTCGGCTCTTCAAAATCAAAGGCGGAGATTTCAAAGTCTCGTCGGCTGGAGAAGCTGAGAAGCTGAAAGCCGACGTCTTCAAGCAGAATTTCGCCGTTGATAAGGTTGAGACCGACAAGAAGACACGGCGGGCGCTTCCTCCTTATATAACCTCGACGCTGCAGCAAGACGCGTCGATCCGGCTGAGTTTTGCCTCGGCCAAGACCATGCAGGTTGCCCAATCCCTGTACGAAGGCGTCGAAATCGGCGATGAAGGACAGGTTGGCTTGATCACCTACATGCGTACCGACTCGGTCCGAATTGCGGATGAAGCCGTGGTTGCTGCAAAGAATTTTATTGTAGAAAATTACGGTCCGGAATTCTATCCGGAGACTCCTAACGTCTACAAGACCAAGAAAAATGCTCAGGATGCGCACGAAGCGATCCGTCCGACGTACCTGGAGTATCCGCCGGAAAGAGTAAAGAAGTACCTCTCGCGCGACCAGTACCGGCTTTACGAACTGATTTGGAATCGGTTTTTGGCGTCGCAGATGGCTCCGGCCGAATTCGATCAATTGACGGTTGATGTGGTAGGCGGACCGTACCAGTTTCGCGCCACCAGCACGCGGGTTACCTTCGACGGATTCCTCAAAGTCTATTCGATGACGGCCGAAGAGGATCCGAACGGCAACGGCAACGGCGAAGTCAAGAAACTGCCGAAGCTGGCCGTCGGCGACAACCTCAAGCTTAGCGAGGTCACTCCGACCCAGCACTTCACCAAGGCGCCACCACGGTTTACTGAGGCCTCGCTGGTAAAGGAACTCGAGTCCAACGGCATTGGCCGGCCGTCGACCTACGCGCAGATCATCACGACGCTGAAAGCGCGCAAATATGTCGAGGTGCAACAGCGGCGCTTGTTCCCGACGGAACTGGGCAAGACGGTCAACGGGATTCTGGTTAAAGAATTCCCCGACATCTTCTCCGTCGAGTTTACCGCCCAGATGGAAGGCGAACTCGATAAAGTGGAGGAAGGCGACTTCACCTGGCAGCAGGTTCTCGAGGACTTCTACGGTCCGTTTTCAACGCGGCTAACCGAGGTCGAAAGCACGCAGCACGAAATCAAGGCATCGATGCAAAAAGTCTCCGACATCACCTGCGACAAGTGCGGGCGTCCGATGGTGGAGAAGTGGGGGCGTAACGGACGATTCCTGGCCTGCTCGGGATATCCGGATTGCAAGAATACGCAGCCGCTGGACGCGCAGAAAGATGCGCCGACTGATGAGAAGTGCGAATTATGCGGTTCAGCGATGGTTATCAAGACGGGTCGTTTCGGCAAATTCATGGCCTGCTCGGCCTATCCCGACTGCAAGAACACCAAGCCGATTTCCACCGGCATCAAGTGTCCAAAAGATGGCGGGGATGTCGTCGAGCGGCGCAGCCGTTACGGCAAGCCTTTCTGGGGCTGCGGCAACTACCCGAAGTGCGATTTCGCCTCCTGGTATAAGCCGGTGGCGCAGAAGTGCCCATCCTGCGGCGCCGCCTACATGGTGGACAAGGAGACGAAGCGCGACGGCCACCACCTCTACTGTCCAACCTGTCATCACAAGCACTCGCTCGAGACCACCCCGGAAGTAACTCCGGCCTGATGTCGCCGAAACGGCGTTGCGGCCTGCCGTTGAATTCCTGACATTCTTGCGTATGCCCGGCGTGTTGGCTGACAATATCCGGCGTTACACGAAGTATTTGGGCGAAGTGCGGAAGTACTCGCCGCATACCGTGCGCGCCTATCGCAGCGACCTCGAACAATTCGTGCAGTTCCTTAACCGGCAGTCGATTGAAGAGGACAAGCTGATGCGGTCGTTCTATCCGGTCGTACGAACCTATCTTTATCACCTTAAAGCGGAACAGAAGAAGAATCGCACCATCGTGCGCAAGCTCTCGGCCATTCGCAAGTATCTGTCATATCTCTTGCGCGAAGGACACCTGAAGGAGAGCGCTGAGCTGGAGCTACGCGGATTCAAGGTCGAGAAATCGTTGCCGGTGTATTTGTCGGAGGCGGAGGCGGCGCAATTGATGGATCTGCCGGCGGGTGACGGCTGGCAGGCCCGTCGCGACCGGGCCGTTCTGGAGCTGTTCTATCAGTGTGGTCTACGACTGGCGGAGCTGACTGAACTGACGGATGCGGCGATCGACTGGAACGCGCAGTTGCTGCGGGTTCTGGGCAAGCGGAAGAAGATGCGCCTGATGCCGTTTGGCGCCATCGCCGGTCAGCGACTGAAAGACTATGTGGCGGCACGCGATCAGGCCTTCGGCAAGGGACTACCGCGACTCTTCGTGAATCGCTTCGGTCAACCGATTACCGCTCGTTCAATTGCCCGCGTCGTCGAGAAGTACACGCGGCAATTGCGAGAAGGCAACCGTGTTTCTCCGCACAAACTACGGCATTCGTTCGCAACGCACATGCTGGACAATGGCGCCGATCTGCTGGCAATTTCCGAACTGCTGGGCCATGCCTCGATTGCCACGACGCAAATCTACACCCACGTCTCGACGGCCGGGCTCAACAGAGAGTACTTGCAGGCGCACCCGCGTGCGGCCAAGCAGTCCAAGCGGCGACCGTAGTCGGTCAATATCTTGCTGGATTTCCCCCGCCAATTCGCACTTATTAGGGCAACGCCCTGGCGTTTTGCGCGATGGCTGCGATTAAGACGAGGAGAATCAGTGTTTCACGCTACAACGATACTGGGACTGCGACATAAGGGGCACGTGGCAATCGGCGGTGACGGCCAAGTCACGCTGGGTGACACCATCGTCAAAGCAACGGCGAAGAAGATCCGAACGCTGGCCGGTGGCACCATTCTGGCAGGTTTTGCCGGCTCATCGGCCGACGCTTTTACTTTGTTTGAGCGCTTCGAGGCAAAGTTGGAGGAGTTCTCCGACAACCTGCCACGGGCCGCGGTCGAATTGGCCAAGGATTGGCGACGCGACAAATACCTGCGTCAACTGGAAGCACTCCTGGGTGTGCTCGACAAGGAGCATGCGCTCGTGATTTCCGGCTCTGGCGATGTGGTGGAGCCCGACGACGGCATCATCGCCATCGGCTCCGGCGGTCCGTTTGCCCTGGCGGCCTGCCGCGCCATGGTGGCAGAAACCAAACTTTCAGCCGAGCAGATCGTCAAGCGGGCACTGGAGATCTCAGGGGATATCTGCATCTACAGCAACAAGTTCATCACGATCGAGAGCCTAAAATAGGTTTGATTTCGCAGATCAGCGGCGTTATACTAACCCGCTCTCGTATGTACGTGACCGCGGAGGAGCATTGGACAAGCATCTGACCCCCCGACAGATCGTCGAGGAGCTCGATAAATACATCATCGGACAAGACAAAGCCAAGAAGATGGTCGCGATTGCATTGCGCAATCGCTGGCGGCGGCAGGCCGTGACGGATGAGATCCGTCAAGAGATCATGCCGAACAACATCATCTTGATCGGTCCGACCGGCGTCGGCAAGACAGAGATCGCCCGGCGGCTGGCCAATCTCGCCGGCGCGCCATTCGTCAAAGTCGAGGCCTCGAAATTTACGGAGGTCGGCTATGTCGGTCGCGACGTGGAATCAATGATTCGCGATCTGGTCGAGCTGGCCGTGCAGATGGTGCGGAAGGAAAAGTCGGAATCGGTGCAAGCCAAGGCTGAGGAAATGGCGGAGGAACGAATCCTTGAATTGCTTTTGCCGCGTCGCCGGCAGCCGCGCAACGCCGAAACCGCGGAAGATCCGCTCATCGAAGAGAAGTACCAACGGACGCTGGAGAAGCTGCGGCGCCAACTGCACGAAGGCTTTCTCGACACGCGCGCCATCGACATCGAGATTCCCGCCAACCGCTATCCGGTCGTCGAGATCTTCACGCCGCAAGGGATGGAGGAATTGGGCGTCAATTTCCAGGAGATGTTCTCCGGGATCATGCCCAAGAAGAAGAAGATCCGCAAGCTCACGGTGGCCGAGGCGAAGAAGTATCTTAAGGAAGAGGAGGCTGCCAAACTCGTCGACATGGATGAAGTTGTCACCGAAGCTTTGCAGCGCGTCGAGAATTCCGGGATTGTCTTCATCGACGAGATCGACAAGATCGCTGGCGCCGAAGGACCGGCTTCCGGTCCAGATGTTTCCCGCGAAGGGGTGCAGCGCGACATTCTGCCGATCGTCGAAGGTTCGAGCGTGTCGACGAAATATGGCATGGTCAAGACGGACCACGTCTTGTTCATCGCTGCGGGGGCTTTTCATTCGAGCAAGCCGTCCGACCTGATTCCGGAATTGCAGGGGCGATTTCCGATCCGCGTCGAGCTTGATCCGCTGACGGAGAAGGAATTTGTGCGCATCTTGCGCGAGCCGAAGAATGCACTGCTGAAGCAGTACACGGCGTTGATGGAGACTGAAGGCGTGAACATCACGTTCGATTCAGCGGCAGTCGAGGAAATCGCGCATCTGGCGGCGCTGCTGAACGAGTCTTCGGAGAACATCGGCGCCCGGCGGCTGCATACGCTGATGTCCAATCTATTGGAAGATATCATGTTCAACGTTCCCGATGAGAAAGTCGGTAAGATGAAGATTACCAAGTCGCGGGTGCAGAGTACATTGAAGGAAATCATCGAAGATGAAGACCTCCGCAAGTACATTCTTTAAGCTGCTGATCCTGTTTGGCCTCGTGTTGGCAGCTGTACCGGCATCTGCCCTGGACTACCCGGCGTTGAAACCGAAACCGGAGGAAGAGAAGCCGCCAATGGAAGAGCGGCAGGCAGAGGTCAGAGCCGAACAGCTGCTGGACAAAGCCGTGGATGAGAATCTGTATATCGTCGGGCCCGGCGATGTGTTCATCATCCAGTTCTACGGTGTCTCGACTGAACCGTTACGGGTGGAAGTTCTGCCGGAAGGCGTGGTGGCAATCCCACAGGTAGGGGTGGTGACACTTGGGCAGATCGCACTCAAAGAGGCGAAAGAACGTATTCGCGCCGCCGTGGCCGGCCGTGTTCGCGATCGCTCGCTCGACGTGCATCTGGCAGCGGTGCGATCATTCAAGGTTAGCGTTACCGGAGCGGTAGCCGAGCCTGGCGTCGTTGTCGTTTCAGGAGCTGACCGCGTAACCGAGGCGATTCAGAAGGCGGGCGGATTGCAGGTCAAGGCATCGCAACGCAATATCAAGTTGATCAAGGATTCGGACACGACCCGAGCGGATATCGCGCGCTTCTATGCGACCGGTGCCGTCGCTGCCAATCCCTATCTAAATGAGGGCCACGTTGTCTTTGTGCCCGTCGTTTCGGATACCTTTGACAAGATCGAGGTCTATGGCGCCGTCAACGCGCCGGGAGTATTCGAGTATCGCCACGGCGACCGCATCTCTGATTTGGTCGAGCTGGGTTTCGGGCTATCGGCGGACGCCGACCGCGAGACGGCGGAGTTGATTCGTTTCAGTCCCGAGGGTCGCGGCAAAAACTCGATCAAGGTTGACTTGGCGACGATACTCGAAAATCCGAGCTCCGCCGGCAACCTGGAGTTGGCGCCGGACGACCGGCTATTCGTACGCGCAATCGCCGGCTATCGCCGCAAGGAGCAGGTCGTGCTGGCCGGGGAGGTCAAGTATCCGGGCGTCTACCCGATTCAACCCGGCTGTGAGACGCTCTTGCAGCTTCTGCAGAAAGCCGGCGGCATCCTGGATAAGGCGTCATTGTCCGAAGCGGAGATGTTCCGGAAACCGCAGTTCATTTCGACCCAGAAGACGAGCTTCGAACAGCTTCTCCAGTTGTCAACCGACAAGTTGTCGGAATTTGAATTGCAGTACCTCAAAGAGATTTCCTCGGAAAAGACCGGTAAGGTTGCTGTTGATTTTGAACAACTGCTGAGCGGGGGGCGGAGCGAGCTGGACATTCCGCTGGTAGACGGCGATTTCGTGCGCATCCCGGCTAAAAGTTTTGCCGTGACGGTGATGGGCCGTGTGGTCAATCCGGGGCTGGTGCCGTACAAAGAGGATGCCACGGTCGACTACTACATCAAGGCCGCCGGCGGCTACGGCTACAAGGCAAATCGTGGCGACATTCGCATTATCAAGGCCAATACCGGCGCGGTCGTCAAGTCGGAGAGTAATACGCGCGTGGCGATGGGCGACCGGATCATGGTGCCACAAAAGAAGGGCATCAACGTCTGGCAGTTCCTGAAAGACACCGGGTTCTTCCTGGCGAACATCGCGACGATCTACATCGTTGTTGACCAGGCGGTTAATTGAAGCTTACCCTCGCAGAGGAAACGAATGAATAGTCAAATTGTGGCCGCATCGGCCCGCATCGATCCCAGCGTTCGCCTGGGCCATTTCTGCGTAATCGGCGAGCAGGTGACCATCGGTTCCGGCTCAGTGCTGGGCGCAAATGTCGTTGTCTACGCCGGTACCATGATCGGCGCCAATGTGCGGATTGACGACGGCGCTTCGATCGGCAAGCAGCCAATGCGGGCGGCGAACTCGGCGGTGACCAAAGAGCAGGAACTGCCGCCGACGACGATCGGGGACGACTGCATCGTCGGCAGTAATGTTGTGATCTACGCCGGCGCGACGATCGGCAAGAAAGTGCTGATCGCCGACCAGGCGACAGTACGGGAAAATGTAACGATTGGCGACTTCACGATCGTCGGCCGCGGCGTAGCAATCGAAAATTTCTGCAAAGTCGGCGCGTACTGCAAACTCGAGACGAACGTCTATCTGACGGCCTACTCCGAGCTGGCGGATCGCGTGTTCATGGCGCCGTGCGTGGCAACTTCCAACGACAACTTCGTCGGACGCACCAAGGAACGCTTCAAATATTTCAAAGGTATAACCGTCAAGCGCGGCGGCCGCGTCGGGTTGAATGCGACCATCTTGCCGGGGAAGGTTGTCGGCGAAGATGCGTTGGTGGCGGCCGGTGCGGTGCTGACCAAGGATGCACCGGACCAGATGATCGTGATGGGCTCGCCGGCAAAGCCGCTGAAACGCGTGCCGCCGGAGCAGCTGCTCGAGAATCAATAAGTCACAAAGGATACAGTCTTTGGAAGTTCCACTTCTGGATTTGCGCCGCGAGTACGAGGCACTGCGCTCGGAATTGGACCGCGCCGTGCTCGAAGTCATGGCCGCGACGCATTTCATCAACGGCCCGCAGGTCAAGCGCTTCGAAGAGCAGGTGGCTGCGTACCTCGGTGTGCGGCATGCGATCGGAGTGGCCTCCGGCACGGACGCGTTGTTGCTGGCGTTACGCGCGGTCGGGGTCGGTCCCGGGACCGAGGTGATCACGACGACTTTCTCGTTTTTCGCGACTGCAGGGGCCGTGGCGAATCTCGGGGCAACCCCGGTCTTTGTCGATATCGATGAGAGCACGTTCAATATCGATCCGGCTCAAATCGAAGCGAAAATCACCGCCAAGACGAAGGCGATTATTCCCGTGCACCTGTTTGGGCAGAGCGCCGATCTCGATCCGATTATCGCGATCGGCAAACGCCATCAGGTCGCTGTTATTGAAGACGCAGCCCAGTCCCTGTCGTCGAAGTACAAGGGCCAAATGTCGGGAACGATCGGTGACATCGGCATCTATTCGTTCTATCCAACCAAGAATCTCGGTTGTGCGGGCGACGGCGGACTGGTGGCGACAAATTCTGACGAGTTGGCGGCGAGGCTGCGCAGTCTCAAGGCACACGGCGCCAAGGTGAAGTACTATCACGACATCGTCGGTTACAACTCACGGCTCGACACAATTCACGCCGCGGTCCTGCTGGTCAAATTGCCGCACCTGGACGGATGGTCACGGGCGCGGCGGGCCAATGCGGCCTACTACAACGAGCGGTTTGCCGGCTCCCGCGTGCAGACGCCGGCCGAGCAACCGTACGCGTACCACATCTACAACCAGTATTCGATTCTGATCGACAATCGCGACGGTCTGCGGGATCAACTCCGAGCGGCCGGCATCGGCTATGAAATCTACTACCCCTTACCACTGCACCTGCAGGTGTGTTTTCAGCACCTTGGCTATCGTGCGGGGGACTTGCCCGTTGCCGAGCGCTGTGCCCGACAGGTCATTTCCTTGCCGATCTACCCGCAATTGAGCGAGGCGGAACGAGACTATGTCGCCGCGACGGTCCTCAAACTTGTCTCGTAGAGCGCGGATCGTCACGATCGTTGGTGCGCGGCCGCAGTACATCAAGCTGGCGCCGCTCCAGCGCGCGCTGGCGCCGCTGGGCCTCGATCATCGCATCATCAATACCGGCCAGCACTACGACTATCAAATGGCGGGGGTGTTTTTTCGCGAACTTGAGTTGCCCAAGCCGGCGGCCAATCTTGATGTCGGATCGGCTGATGCTGCGGAGATGACGGCGCGCATTCTCGAGCGCTGTGCCGTTGAGTTACGCCGACTCCGTCCCGACTTGGTCGTCGTCATCGGCGATACCAACAGCACGCTGGGGGGAGCGCTGGCCGCCGCACAATTACACCTGCCGCTGGCACACATCGAGGCCGGGTTGCGCTGCTTTGACTTGGACACGCCGGAAGAACTCAACCGTCTCGTCACCGACCACGTGGCGCGACATCTGTACTGCCCGACGCCGCAGGCCGTCGCCAATCTGAAGACCGAAGGGATCGCAACCGGCGTGAGTTTGACCGGCGACCTCTTGTATGACGTCCTCACTGACACTTTGCCGGGAGCGCGTGAAACCAGCGCGATTCTGGAAAAGCTGAAGTTGACACCGCAGTCCTACTACGTCGTCACTCTGCACCGTGCTGACAGCGTTGATGATCGCGTGAAACTGACAACTTTGGTGGAGATGTTGTCTGCACTTCCGGCGCCGACGATCTTTCCGGTCCATCCGCGCACCAGAGAACGACTGCGCTCGTTCAAGCTGTTGGGCCGGTTGCGACAGAGCAAGTCCGTGCGGCTGGTGGAGCCGGTCGGCTATCGACAGATGCTGGCATTGATCCGCGGCTGTCGGATGTTGTTGACCGATTCCGGCGGTCTACAGCGGGAGGCGTACTTCCTGCGCCGACCGACGGCGCTCCTGCGCGAAGTCACCGAATGGGTCGAGATCGTTCGCTCCGGCGGCAGTGTGGTCGTCGGTTTCGACCCGGAGAAGCTTCGGAAGACTCTGACCGGGCATCGATTTTCCTTCTCCAATCGCACGTTCTGTCGGACCGGAGCTGCCTCGCGCATCGCCCGCAAACTGGCGGCGGCGGCGCGGTAGGTACGGGCCGGAAGCGGCGCCGAAATTGGCATTGACTGGAATTACAGCCCTCGGTAAAATGAATAGATATGCAGGGTGACAAGTCCGAGCAGATGGCGAAAGTCCGCCGCGAAGCCGTGTTGGTCGCGGCCGACCTCGTTGCGATCCAACTGTGTTTCTTCCTGGCGGTCTTGCTCTTTCACAACCTGCGCGAAGTGCGCGAGTCGTTAGGGGAGACCCTCGGATACTTCTACGGCCTGCCCAACCTGGTGGTCACGATCTATTGGCTCGGTCTCCTGTGGCTGTCGCGACTGCTGCGGAAGTTTTTCCCCCAGGGGCTCTACGGCGAGTTTCTCCGCATCTTCAATGTCGTATCGCTGGGCGTGGTGCTGCTGATCTTCGTTACGGTTGATTCTGCCGATCCCAACTCCTTCTTCTCGACCTCGAAAATCCTGATCTTCACCTACTGGATCTCGCTCATTCTGACGCTCAGCTTGAATCGGCTGCTGCTGTTTCGTTCGCCTTCGGGAGCAATGAGCGAAAACGCCGAGCAGATCGTTTCGCCGCTTCTGATTCCGCGCCGGCTCCTGATCGTAGCGCTGGACATTCTGATCATCTCGGGGGGGTATTACCTCGCGTTTCTGATTCGTTTCGAGGGGTCGCTGCAGCCGCAGGTTCTCGCCAGTCTTCGATCTAGCATGCCGGTCGTGATCATTCTGCGCTTCAGCATGTTGCTGTATTTCCGGCTTTACTCCGGTTATTATCGCTATGCATCGATCAACGATCTGACGCAGATTCTCAAGGCCGTGTCCGCCGGCAGCATCCTGATTGCGATCCCGACCTACTTCTTTGGGTACGGCGAAGTCCCGCGCGGCGTGTTCATCATCGATTGGCTGCTGCAGGTGATTTTGCTCGGCGGTTCGCGCTTTCTGCTGCGCGCGGCGCGCGAGTTGATGCCGCAGGTGCTTTTGCCGGGTCGCCGCACCTTGGTGATCGGCGCCGGCTCGGCGGGAGAAATGGTCTTGCGCGAGCTGCGGAAAACACCGATGGGTTTCAAACCGGTCGGCATTATCGACGACGATCCGAACAAGCACGGCATGCGCCTGCACGGCGTCACGGTCCTGGGCGGCAGCGAAGACTTGGAGCGTCTGGCTGCCCGCTACAAGGTCACCGACGCGATCATTGCCATCCCGTCGGCCACCGGCAAGCAGATGCGGAGTCTGATTGATGCCTGCCGGCGCGCACATTTGAGCTTCAAGTCGCTGCCACCGTTGCGCGAGATCATCGGCGGCCAGGTGGCGCTCAGTCAGGTGCGTAACATCAGCGTCGAAGATCTGCTGGGCCGGACGCCGGTGCGGCTCGATTCCCAGCGGCTGGCCCGGTTTATCGAGGGCAAGCGGATACTGGTTACCGGCGGCGCCGGTTCCATCGGGTCGGAGATTTGCCGACAGGTGATGCGATTCCACCCGGAGCGGCTCGCCATCATCGATCGGGCTGAAAATCGACTCTACGAGATGATGCTGGAATTTCAGCAGAGCGGCAGCGAAGTGATGGAGCCGCACGTCGGTGACATCAACGATCTGGGCAAGATGGAACGGCTCTTCGAGCAGCTCCGACCGCACGTCGTCTTCCATGCTGCCGCCTACAAGCAGGTGCCGCTGATGGAACAGTTCCCCGAAGAGGCTGCCCGGAACAACATATTTGGCACGCGCGGACTAATTCAACTGGCCGACAAGCACGACACTGGTGCGTTCGTCATGATCTCCACCGACAAGGCAGTGCGGCCGTCGAGTGTCATGGGCGCCAGCAAGCGCATCGCCGAGATTCTGGTGCAGTGCTTTGCCCGGCGCTCGCAGGTGTCGTTCCTCACGGTGCGTTTCGGCAATGTCCTGGGTTCGGATGGCTCGGTGGTGCCGATCTTCCGCCGCCAGATCGAACACGGCGGACCGGTAACGGTGACGCATCCCGACATGACGCGCTATTTCATGACAATCAAAGAAGCATCGCTCCTGGTCATGCAGGCGGCGACCATCGGCCGCTCCGGCGACATTTTGGTCTTGAACATGGGCGAGCCGGTGAAGATTCTCGACTTGGCCAAGGCGATGATTACGCTCTCGGGGGCTGTCCCCGACGAGGATATCGCCATCGCCTTTACCGGCCTGCGGCCCGGCGAGAAATTGAACGAAGAGCTGTTCGAAGAGGAAGGCTTAACCTCCTCGGAGCATGAAAATATCCTGGTGGCGCGCGCGACCGAATTCGACTGGGAGACAATTCAGACTGAGTTGCGGCGGCTCGAAGCGGCCGTGCGTGCCCAGGATCGCGCCCAGATCATCCAGATCTTTCGCGAGATCGTCCCGGTTTACCAGTCCGCGGCCATTCAGGTTTAATCGTCCAACTAAAGGAAAGCAGAATGCTCGATCTCAAGTTCATCCGCGAGAACACCGACCTGGTGAAACGCGGTGTAGCTAATAAAAACAGCAAGGTTGATATCGACCAAATCCTCGACAGCGACCGGCGGCGCCGGGAATTGTTGACGGCGCTCGAAGCGCTGCGCGAGAAGCGCAACAAGGTCACCGGCGAAATCGCCGTGATGAAAAAGAACAAGCAGGATGCCTCCGAGCAGATCGCGGCCATGAAGGCCGTCGGCGACCAGATTGCCGCTGACGAGGAGAAGCTGCGCAGCGTCGAAGACGAACTGAATAGCCAATTGATGTGGGTGCCGAATCTGCCCGATGTGTCGACGCCGATCGGACTCGATGAATCGGGCAACGTCATTCGGCGTTCGTGGGGCGAACCGAAGCAATTTGACTTCGCGCCGCAAGCGCACTGGGACCTTGGCGCCAAGCTGGGCATGTTCGATCTTGAGCGTGGTTCAAAGATCTCGGGATCGGGTTTCATTCTATATACCCACGCCGGCGCCCAGTTAGAGCGAGCACTGATCAACTTCTTCATCGATACGCATGTCACCAGACACGGCTATTCCGAGGTCTTTCCTCCGTTCATGGTCAACACGCAGACAATGACCGGTACCGGCCAGTTGCCGAAGATGGCGGAGGACATGTACCAGCTGGCGGACAAATCGCTGTGGCTGGTGCCGACGGCCGAGGTGCCGGTTACGAATATTTATGCCAACGAAATTCTGGGTCCGAAAGACGTTCCGAAGCGACTGGTGGCCTACACGCCGTGTTTCCGCCGCGAGGCCGGCGCTGCCGGCAAGGATACGCGCGGCTTGATTCGCGTCCATCAGTTTGACAAGGTCGAAATGGTGCAGATCGTGCGGCCAGAAGAATCACTCAACGACCTGGAAGTCTTGACGTCGCACGCCGAGACGCTGCTGCAACTGCTGGGGCTACACTATCGGGTTTGCGAGTTGGCCTCGGGCGACCTGTCCTTTGCGGCAGCCAAGTGCTATGATCTGGAAGTTTGGGCGCCAGGGGTCGGCAAGTACCTGGAAGTGTCCTCTTGTTCAAACTTCGGTGATTTTCAGGCGCGGCGGATGAATCTGCGCTTCCGACCGACCGAAGGAGAAAAGCCGATCTTCCCGCACACGCTCAACGGCTCCGGGCTGGCATTGCCGCGAACGGTGATCGCGATCATGGAATCGTATCAAACCGCCGACGGCAAGATCGTGGTGCCGGAGGTCCTGCGGCCATACATGCGAGGGCTCGAGATCATCGGATGATCCGCTCGTCGATCGGGAATCAGGCCGGCTACACTACATTGCCGGGTGTTTTCAAGGCCTTCATCCTTTTCGGCACCATTGCGGTGGCGGCGTTGTTCATGATCTACACGCAGTTCTTGATCAACGGCCTCCAGGAGAACATCAAGCGGGATGTCCGGATGTGGGCCAAGTTATGGGAGCTGGCGGGGGCCGAGGATTCCTCGCCGCGCGTCAATGCGGTGATTTTCGAGGAGATCATTCAGAAGGCGTACTTTCCGATAATTGTCACCGACCACCATCGCAATCCGGTGCTGTGGGCGCGCATACCCGGGATCGCCGACAACGATACGACGCCGGCGGCGCTGGCCCGAATCAAGGAATATCGCGATCAACTGGTGGCGGACAGCCGTGAAACGCCCGTGGCGTGGCACGGCCAGGTGATTCAGTATATCCTTTACGACTATCCGCCGCTGGTGCGCCAATTGCAGTTGATGCCGGTGATCGAGATTGCGGTCGTGGCGGTGTTTTTGATCGTCGGGTTCGTCGGCTTCCGCAATATCCAGCGCGCCGAGCAGCGCAATATCTGGGTCGGCATGGCCAAGGAGACGGCGCATCAGCTGGGCACGCCGTTGACGTCGCTGATGGGTTGGCTCGAACTGCTGGAGACGGATCATCGCGAGGGCAAGTACGCCGGAGCAACGGGCACTGATCTCGGCACGGTGGTTGAGAAGATGCGGGTGGATCTCAGCCGCCTCGATCGTGTCGCGAATCGCTTCGGGCGGATCGGATCGGTTCCGGAGACCACACCGCATGCCATCAACCCGTTGGTTCAAGAAGTGGTCGACTATTACTGCCAGCGCCTGCCGCATCAGGGGAAAGGCATCTGCATCAAGTTCGAGCCGACCGCAGAGATCTATGCCAGCGTCAACCCGGAGCTCTTTACCTGGGTGGTGGAGAATCTGATCAAGAACAGCATGCAGGCATGCGATCAGAAAACCGGCGAAATCACTATTCGCACTGGAAACGTTGACAACAAGGGGCAGGTGACAATCAGTGTGACCGACAACGGCCCGGGAATTCCGCCGAAAAATCAGGGAAAAATCTTTCAGACCGGGTTTACAACGAAGAAGAGGGGGTGGGGGTTGGGGCTGACTCTGGCGCGCCGCATCGTGCAGGAGTACCACCGCGGGCGAATCGAACTTACCGAGTCGGTGCCGCACGAACGTACCACCTTTCGGATTACTCTGCAGTCCGCGAGGCCGGAAGGAGCGGAGAAAGGACAGCATACATGAGCGTCGATGTGAAGCGGGTCTTGTGGGTCGATGATGAGGTTGATCTGCTCGAATCGCATCGAATTATCCTTGAAGGCAAGGGGTTCAAGATCACGCCGGTAGCTTCCGGCGAAGATGCGTTGCAGGAAGTCGCCAAATCGAGCTTTGACCTGATTCTGCTTGACGAGATGATGCCCGGCATGGACGGACTGACCACCTTGGAGGAAATCAAGAAGATCAAGCCCCACATTCCGGTGGTGATGGTGACCAAGTCTGAAGAAGAGCACTTGATGAACCAGGCGATCGGGCGCAATATCGCCGAATATCTGGTGAAGCCGGTCAATCCGTCGCAGGTGCTGGCGGTCGCGAAGAAGATCCTCGACGCCAAGAAATTGCAGACCGACACCGCGACGCGCGGCTACGTGCAGAACTTTAATCAACTCCGCGCGAAGCTGTACGGTCCGATGGAACCGGCCGACTGGGTGGAAATCCATAAAACGCTGTCGCAGTGGGACGTGGAGTTCGAAAAGATCAACGATGAGGGCCTCAAGCAGAGCCACCAAAGTCAGAAGCGGGAATTCAACGCCGAATTCTTCCGCTACGTCGACAAGAACTATCCGCGCTGGGTCAAGACCGAAAGCGGACCGGTCATGTCGCCGCATGTCTTCAAGACGTTCGTAGCGCCGCTAATCAATGACAAGAAGCCGACTTTTTTCATTGTCGTCGACTGCATGCGGTTGGATCAGTGGATGGTGATTGCCCCGATCATCTCCGAGTACCTCGAAATTACGCTCGACTACTATTTTTCCGTGCTGCCCACGGCGACGCCGTTTGCACGCAACGCCATCTTTTCCGGCATGTTTCCGGACGATCTGGCAAAGCGGAAGCCGGAAATCTGGGAGGGCGGCACAGCGGACGAGCGCAGTTTGAACCGTTTCGAAGACGAGTTACTGATTGAACAGTGCAAGCGGTTGAAGATCAAAGCCAGTGGCGAGCCAAAGTACTTCAAGATGAGCGATCTGAAAGAGGAAGAAGGATTCGTCAAGAAATTGTCGTCATATCAAAACGTCCCGTTGATTGCCGTCGTATTCAATTTCCTCGACATCCTGGTTCATGGCCGCTCGCAGTCGCGGGCGCTGCAGCAGATTGCGCCGGACGAAGCGGCGTTCCGTTCTTTGATTCTTTCCTGGTTCAATCACTCGACGCTGATTGACATTATCAAGTATGTCGCGCAAATCGGCGCCACTTGTGTCCTGACGACCGACCACGGCGCCGTGCTGGGTACGCGCGGAACGGTCGCTTACGGCAAGCGCGACACATCGACGAATCTGCGCTACAAGTACGGCGACAACCTCAATTGCGATCCCAAAGAGGCGTTGCTGATCAAGAATCCCGATGCTTACCGGCTGCCGCGCTTCAATCTCGCGACGACCTTTCTGATCGCGACCGAAGACTTCTATTTTGTCTATCCGACCAATTATAATGAGTACAACCGCCAGTTCCAGAACAGCTTCCAGCACGGCGGGATTACTCTCGAAGAAATGATCGTGCCGGTGGCGACACTGCGTCCCAAAAAGTAGATGCTGCTGTTGGACACTGTCACCAAATCGGAATCGGAGACCGCGGCGGTCGCCGAGCAGTTTGCCGCTCGACTGCAGGCGGGAGACACCGTGCTGTTCTATGGCGAGTTGGGTGCGGGCAAGACGACCTTCATCCGAAGTCTGGTCCGGCACTTCGCCTCCGACATCGCGGTCTCGTCGCCCACGTTTGCGTTAATCAACGTCTACCCGACCAACCCGATGATCTACCACATTGATCTCTACCGACTGGCGAGCGAGGCCGATCTCTTCGACCTCGGAATGGACGAGTATCTCAACGCCGGCGGAATTACGTTGATCGAATGGGCGGAGAAATGCGGCTCGTTGACGCCGGAACGCGCCTACGCTGTTCGCATAGCGATCTCGGACGCCACGGAACGAAGCATCAAGATCGAAGAAAACGGATATGAAAGTCCTGGCGATTGACACCTCCAGTGACCGCCTTCTGATCGGTCTGGCCGATGGCGACCGGATTCGCGCCGAATACAATGGCGTGGTCGATCGCAACCACTCCGAACGAATCGTCATCGCTATTGACAGCGTTCTGCGAGAAGGTGATATTAGTCCGACCGACCTGGATGCGCTGGCGGTTTTGACCGGGCCCGGCTCCTTTACCGGACTTCGTGTAGGAGTCGCCACGGCGCTTGGTTTGGCGCAGGCGTGGCGTAAGCGCATCCTCGCAGTAAGCAATGTCGAACTGGCGCGGCAAGTGTGGGGCGCAGTTCCGGAGGCACCGGTTTTGGCGATTCACTGCCGCGGGGACGAGTACTACGTGGCTGATTTCGAACGCGATCTGCGATTAGTCTCGGCAGCCGAAGCGGCCCGCGAGTTTGGCGACAAAGTTTTTGTCGGCGCCGGCGCGGCGCGATTAGCTGACGCGGCGGCCCATTTGAAGCGGCCCCTGCGTGTAGAAACACCGGCCACCTGGTCGGGCGGCACCATGGCGCTCGCGATCGCGCGCAGCGCAGCGCAATGGCCGGAATTGGATCCGGTCAATCTGGACGTGAATTACATCCTCAAGTCGCAACCGGAAATGCGCCGCGACCGCTCGCAGCCGGAGATTGTCGACTTGACCGCAACCGATATAACGGATGTGATGGCGATTGAACAGGAAGCCTTCAGCGATCCCTGGGACCACGAAAATTTCGCCGCCGATATCGCCAACGAGCATGTGATCACGCTGGCCGCCCGCCTGCAGGGCCGCTGCGTCGGATATTTGAGTTGCATTGCGCTTGAAGATTACGGATATATCGCCAACGTCGCGGTGCATCGCGATTACCGCTCGCGCGGGATCGGACAGGCTATCCTGAACGAACTTGAGGAGCGGTTGCGGCAGCGGTCAATCGACAGCATGGTGCTGGATGTCCGCGTCTCGAATCAGCCGGCGATCAAGTTCTACGAAAAGTACGGATTCCAGGTCTTGACGCGCCGTAAGGGCTTCTACTCCAAACCGCCGGAGGATTCATTCACCATGCTGCGGATAGGAACGAAGTGACAATGGAATGGTTTAAACGTAAACCGGCGCCACCCCCAACCGAGCGCAAGGAAATCCCCGACGGCCTCTGGACCAAATGCAATTCCTGCGGCGAAATCATCTACGTCCGCGAGCTGGAGAAGGATCTCTGGGTCTGCCGCAAGTGCAGTTATCACTTCCGGATTCGCTCGACCGACTACATCGATATCATGCTGGATAAAGACAGCTTCGTCGAGCTCGATACTGAACTGGTCTCGCTCGACCCGCTGCAGTTCAAGGACTCGAAGCGTTATCCCGACCGCATTGCCGAAGCCCGCAAGAAGACTGGCCGTAACGACGCCGTGATCAGCGGCATTGGCAAAATCGACGGCCGCGAAATCAGCTTTGCCGTCATGGACTTTGCCTTTGTCGGCGGCAGCATGGGCAGCGTCGTTGGCGAGAAGATTGCCCGCACCATCGAACGGGCTTTGAATCGGCAGATTCCCTTGGTCATCGTCTCCTGTTCCGGCGGTGCCCGCATGCAGGAAGGCATACTATCGCTGCTGCAAATGGCGAAGACATCCGGCCTACTCGCGCGGCTCTCTGAGACCAAAACGCCGTTTATCTCGATCCTGACCAACCCCACCACGGCCGGGGTGATGGCCAGCTATGCCTCCTTGGGGGATGCGATTATTGCCGAACCGGGCGCCTTGCTCGGATTTGCCGGGCGACGGGTGATCGAGCAGACCATCGGCCAGAAGCTGCCGGAGAATTTCCAGACTTCGGAGTTCTTCCGCGATCACGGGTTTCTCGACAAGATCGTTCACCGACACGAACTGCGGCACACCGTTTCGCTCCTGATCGACTACTTCACGCCGTAAGCTATGCGCTACGACGACGCCATTAAATTCATCTTCAATCTCGAGTTGTTCGGGATCAAGATGGGACTGGACAATATTACGCGCTTCCTCGCGCGCCTGGGTGATCCGCAGAATTCGTACAAGACCGTACACGTGGCCGGCACCAATGGTAAGGGCTCGGTGAGTTCGATGCTGTTTGCGATTCTCGATGCCGCCGGTTATCGGTGCGGCGTTTTCACGTCGCCGCACCTGGTGGACTTTCGCGAGCGGGTGCGGACCTCGGGCGGCAACATCGACAAACGCTCGTTGGCGCAGTTTGTCGACGAACAACAGCAGTTCATCCGCGACGCGCGCGTTACGTTTTTCGAGTTGTCGACGGCGCTGGCCCTCTGGTACTTTCGCAAGCAGTGCGTCGAGATCGCGGTGATTGAGGTCGGCCTGGGTGGACGCCTCGATGCGACCAATGTGCTGCTGCCGGAGGTGTCGATCATTACGCACATCGACTACGACCACACCAAGATCCTGGGCAAGTCGCTGACCGAAATCGCGCGGGAAAAGGCCGGCATCATCAAGACCGCCATTCCCCTCGTC
The DNA here is from genome assembly GCA_020853795.1 of Candidatus Zixiibacteriota bacterium. Classification (NCBI taxonomy): domain Bacteria; kingdom Pseudomonadati; phylum Candidatus Zixiibacteriota; species Candidatus Zixiibacteriota bacterium. The sequence continues at coordinate 1,672 of JADYYF010000174.1, read as the reverse complement.
ACCGGTGAGCGGCGCCCCGAACTGCTCCGGTATTTCCGTGACGTCTGCCGGGAGCGCGGCACGCGACTGTGGCGCGCGCGTCCGGCGGTTGCGGAGGTTCAGTATCGCGGCCGCGACATGCTCGCCCGCATTGCGCTGAACGGTAATACGCCCACGCCCGTCGTGCTTAGCCTGCCGGGCGAGCATCAATTGGCGAATCTGGCCGTCGTCCTGAAGGCCATCGAGCAACTGAGGCGCCGCGGTCTGAAGATCTCGGATGCGGCGATTCGGCGGGGACTGAAGCACTGCCGCTGGCCGGCGCGCTTCCAAGTCGTCAGCCGCCGGCCGACGATCGTGCTCGACGTGGCGCATAACGCCGACGGCATGCGGGCCTTGACGCGAACGTTTCAGCGGGCGTTTCCCGGTCGCAAAGCCCTGGTCTTGTGTGGATTCCTGGAACGGCCGGATCACGATGTGATCATGAAGATACTCGCGCGCATCACGCGCCGCGCGGTCCTGACCCGGCCGGAGTCGCATCGTGCCGCCGAGATCGAAGGTGTCATCTGGGCGGCGGTCGGCGCCGGCATCGACTTTGATGTCAAACTGTCCGTTGCCGATGCTGTCGATCGAATCCTGCAATTAGCCGGCGCCACTGACATCGTATTAATCTGCGGATCACACTATACCGTAGGCGCGGCGATCCAGCGCCTGCACAAACTGCGCGACCGCGGGCAACTTGCGCTGACAGTTGCCGATATAACCTTAATGAATGGCTAAGCAGACGAATCAGACCGGCGCCGATCCCGAACGCGTAAACCCGCCGACCCAGTTGGCGGAGCTGACCGAGGCCAACAAACGGCTGAAGCGTAAAATCTTCGATCTCTACACCATTTTTGAGATCTCGAAGCATCTGAACTCGGTGTTGAATACCGAAACTCTGCTCGACGGCATTATCCTGACCTGCATCGGCCAGATGGGCGTCAACGGTGCCGCCATCTTCATCGTGCGTAGCCACGAAAATGACAATCTCTATCTCTCCAAGCATAAGGGTTTGCCGATCGAGCCGACGCGCGAAATGACGATCGCCGAAGACAGCCCGGTGCTGCGGCTCTTTCAATCGGTCCACAGTCGACCAATCTCCTACCGCGAACTACGCGATCGCCTCGGCGAATGCAATGAAGTTGAGATTCTCGGGGCACTGGAGTGCGAATATCTGATCCCGATGTCGCTGCAGAACCGGGTGCGCGGACTCTTGTCGGTGACGCGCAAGATTTCCGGCACGGAGTTTTTCGAAGACGACCTGGAGTTTCTCGCGATTCTGGCCAACCAGTTGTCGGTGGCGGTCGAAAATGCGCGCTTGTTTGATTCGGAGAAAGAGGTGCTGGAGCAGCTTCGGCGTGCCCAATTGCAGTTAGTGCAGGCGGAGAAATTGGCGGCACTCGGCCAGTTGTCGGCGCGTGTGGCCCACGAGGTCAATAACCCGCTGGGGATCATCAAGAACTATCTGCAACTGATCCACGACGATTTGACCGGCGCGCGGCAATCCGTCGAGCACGTGCAGATCGTCACCGAGGAGGTCGATCGCATCGCCGGGATCGTGCGCCAGCTGCTGGACATGTTCAAACCGCGGCACGAAGGCTTCGCCGACACTGACGTCGAAGCGGTAATCGATGAAACCATGCTGCTGCTGTCG